>DAITPI010000558.1:0-2713 GCA_036833655.1 Anaerolineales bacterium
CGACCCGGAGATGGGTCTCGCCGTCTTCGCCTTGAACTCGACCCTCACCGATCTGGCGGAACCAAGCGAATCGCTCCTCGCCACAACCGTGATGCAGCTGGGGCTCGACCCTGCAGACTATCTGCTGTCGTCGACCCAGCTGGACGATTTTCGCACCGGGAAAGGCGTGCGCGCGGAATCAGAAGTGCGTGGCCGGCGTTGCGCCTACTTCCTACACACGACGCTGGACCTTGCTCCGGGCGCCGAGCGCTCCTGGCACCTCCTGGCAGATGTCAGCCAGGACAGCGTCGCGATTGTCAGCCGGTCGAACAAGCTGTGCGGGGATAGATGTGAATTATCCGAGTCCATCGAGCGCGATCTTGCACGAAACAATGAGAGCCTGGAGAAGATTGTCGCCAGTGCAGATGGCTTACAGCTTTCGAATGATCCCCTGTGCACAGCGCACCATTTTGCGAACGTGATGTTCAACGTCATGCGCGGCGGCATCTTTGCGGATGGCTACAGGATCAACACAAGAGATTTTCTCGATTTTGTCTCCGTTCGTAACCGCGCAGCGCTCAGTGAATACCGAGCGTTCTTCGCCGGGCTGCCCGCGGAGATGAGCATCCTGGATCTCCATGCCCGGGCAGAGGCGAGCGGTCAGCAGGATTTGATCCGCTTGAGCTATGCCTATCTGCCGCTGTCGTTCAGCCGCCGACATGGCGATCCCAGCCGGCCCTGGAACCGGTTTGCGATCGATATCAAAAAAACAGATGGATCGTTGAAACTGAGCTACGAGGGCAACTGGCGCGATATCTTCCAGAACTGGGAAGCGCTTGCCTATTCCTACCCGGAATATATCGAAAGCATGATCTGCACCTTCCTGAACGCCACGACAGCAGATGGATACAACCCGTATCGCATCACCCGCGACGGGATCGACTGGGAAGCGCCAGAGCCTCACAACCCCTGGGCAAATATTGGCTATTGGAGTGACCACCAGATCATCTATCTCCAGAAGCTGATGGAGATCAGCGCGAACGTTCATCCGGGCAGGCTAGAGGCATTTCTCGCCCAATCTACCTTCAGTTATGCCAACGTCCCTTATCGGATCAAACCATACGACGAGTTGAAGCGGAATCCCTACAATACGATCGACTTTGACTGGGATTTGAAGACGGAGATCGACAAAAGAGTGGAGGAACGCGGCAGCGACGGCAAGCTGGTCCTGACGTCCGGTGGGCAAGTCCTTCAGGTCAACCTGGCAGAGAAGCTGCTCACCCTACTTCTCGCCAAACTGGTCAACTTTGTTCCCGAGGGCGGCATCTGGATGAACACCCAGCGCCCGGAATGGAACGACGCCAACAATGCGCTGGTCGGCAAGGGCGTATCCGTTGTGACGCTCTGCTATCTGCGGCGCACCCTGGCCTTCTGCCGGGCACTCCTGCAGAGGAGCCAGCCGGCTTCTGTCTCGGTCAGTGTGGAGATTCGACAGCTCCTGGCACAGATGATTTCGATCCTGAGGGGTTTTCAGACGCTCCTACAGGGCAGATTCAGCGACGAACAAAGACTGGCTATGATGGATGCTCTGGGCACAGCAGGCAGCGACTATCGTTGGACGTACTATGCGCACGGGTTTTCCGGAGAAAGAACGGAACTACCGGTCTCCGAGATGATCGCACTTCTCGATCTGGCGGTGAAATATGTAGAACATTCGTTACGCCTCAACCAACGGGACGACAACCTGTACCATGCCTACAATATTCTGCACTTCGAGGCAGAAAGGGCATCGATCAGCCATTTGTACGAAATGCTGGAAGGGCAGGTCGCTGTTCTCTCTTCAGGGATGCTGTCGGGGAACGAGTCACTGTTGCTTCTCAAAAGCCTGAGAGCGAGCCAACTGTATCGTTCCGACCAGCACAGCTACATACTCTACCCGGACCGGGAACTGCCGGGGTTGCTGCAAAAGAACCACATCGCGCCCGAGCAGGTGCGTGATCTGGAGCTGATTACTGAACTTGAAAAGGCAGATGACAAATCCCTGATCCTCCGGGACGAAAACGGTGGCTATCACTTCGGTGGACACATCCATAACATCAAAGATGTAAACCGCGCCCTCGATGCACTGCAGAATCAATATGCCGAGTTGGTCAGCCGCGAGGCAGAGAAGATCAAATCTCTGTTCGAGGAGATCTTCCATCATCGCGAGTTCACCGGACGTTCCGGAACGTTTTTCGCCTATGAAGGGCTTGGGAGTATTTACTGGCACATGGTGTCCAAGCTCCTGCTGGCTGTGCAAGAAACGATTCTCCGGACAAGGGCAGAGCCATCCACGCCTGAATTGATCAATATCTATTCGGATATTCGAGATGGGCTGAGCTTCAACAAGTCACCGGAGATCTACGGCGCTTTTCCCACAGATCCATATTCGCACACCCCCAAAGGCCAGGGCGCGAAACAGCCCGGCATGACCGGCATGGTCAAGGAAGAAATCCTGACCCGGCAAGCCGAACTGGGCTTTTCTATCAAGGATGGTCAGATCCACTTTGATTTTCTGCTACTAGACCGGGATGAGCTTACTGCCGAATCGAAAGCATTTGCTTATTGGAATGTGCATGGCCAGCGGGAAAAAATCGATCTATTTGCGAACGCCCTTGCTTACACGGTCTGCCAGGTCCCCATTATTCTGCAAGCTTCCAGCGAGCCATCCATAAGTGTATATCTTGCCGATGGC
>DAITPI010000559.1:0-2699 GCA_036833655.1 Anaerolineales bacterium
GCCATATCCATGCCGACGAAGTCCTCCCTGGCTTTGTACTCGAGGAACATCTTAAAAATCTTGTTCGCGGACCGGCGGGCAAGCACGGGGGTCTTAAATCTCCAGTGAGGCAGGATCTCACTCTTGTAGGGCTCCACGAGCAAAACGCCCTGCTCGCCTTTCCCGACGCGGTACAGGTCAGGGCGTTTCCTGAAGTCTATGTTCTCAAAATCGAGGGCATAATCGAAAGTCATGGATGTCTGTTCTTCCCCTCCCGAGGCTCAAGTCTGTTTGCCTCTCGCCATGACCATTTCGCGTGCCTTTTCGGCAACCTCCCGCTCGCTTTTGAATTCAAGCATTCCAAGAGCTTCGTCGAAGCTGACCCAGCGCGCCTCTTCCACCTCGTGGTCATGGTCCGCGACATCGCCGCTCAGGTACTCCATCAGGTAGAAATGCACAAACTTGTGATACCGGACGGGTTGTCCGTTGCGGACGCTGCGATACCAGTATTCGATGGTCTCGACGAGACCCAGCCGCTGCGTCTCGACGCCGGCTTCCTCGCGCACTTCCCGGACAGCCGTCACCTCGGGCGACTCGCCGGGGTCGACGATGCCTTTCGGCAGCTGCCAGCGCAGCTTCGGTTTCATGGATACGATCGCGATCTCGGGCTCAGAATCACGCCAGCGGAAGGCAACGCCGCCAGCGGAGACCTGGTCCATGGTAGCGATCCTCCCCGGGGAAGGGGATGGGTGATCTGTTTTCCTGGGCATATTGACTCGTTTCGATTCTTGCGGAGGTCAGTCTACTTTCCCAATGCTTTTGTGCAGAAATTGCTCAGCGCAGGTTGCTCTTTGGAAAGAGCACGCGCTCTGGCTCGGCATTCAACCGGTCGAGCAGTTTTTTGATGATGCGCGTTTTTACGCGACCGGACTCTTTCGGGTGGACCAGGTAACGGACGATCGCCTCGAGCCAGGTATTCTCACTGGCGCGGAAATGCACCACCGGTTGCTCCTGGATCTCGAGCTCATCGACGGGCGTCTGCGTCAACAATTCCCGGTAGACGTGCACCAGGCTCATCATTTTTTCGCCCAGCTCTTCCTCGACGACGGTCTGCATCGTGTCGGCGATGAAATTCAGGTCGCTTTCGTAGGCGATATGGAACTTGATCTCGTTCCAGACGTAGGGAAACAGCGGCCAGCTATAGTTGTAGACCGTTTCGTTCAGCACCAGCGAGTTGGGGAATTTGATGATCCGTCCGGAGGGATGCTGGGTGGAGAGGTAGGGACCGCCGAATTCCCAGAGCGTTGTATCCAGGTAACTCACGTCGATCACATCGCCTTTCGCATCCCCGATCTGGATGCGGTCGCCGACCCGGTACGGCTGTCGGATGAGCAGGTAGACCCACCCGATGAGGCTTGTGATCGGCGTCTGGAGCGCAAAGCCGAGAATCAGCGATAAGACGCCCAGAGACACCAGGGCGGTGTACCAACTGGCGGACAGGACCGATAAGCCGATGATGACGATTGCCAGGAAGGTCAGCAGGTTCAGAACACGTGTCAGGTTATAGCGGGCTGGCCTGTTCTCGATTTGGCTGATCAGATAAACGCGGATGGCTTTCGCAATTGCCATGGTTAGCACAATAATGGCAGTGCCGAGAAGCAAGCTGCGTAGGAGTGGCAGGTATTCAGCTTCTGCTGGAACAAGCTCCGATCCCAGGAGGTAGTACACGGCGAGAAGGATGAGCAATACGAGAATGTATGTGCCAAACCACAGTCTAGCCTTCGGTTCTGGCGTTGGCCTGGGCATGGCTTCCTTCGTGCCTGCTGTCTGCTTTAAGGCAGTGCGCACGTCTTCTTGCTCTTTGAGCTGCTCGATTTCAGCCTTGTCGTTCATGACGGTAGTTGTCCTCTTCGTAAATCAAAAGCGCCTGGCATCCAGCAACGACCGGATACCAGGCGATTCTTAGCTCGGCAAGCTCTTTCGATGCACGTTCCCGGTCACCCGTGCCTTTCTCCATTTACGGCAGTCGGACGCTCAAGCCGGAATTCGGCCCCGACGGCACACCGAGAGTCGGTGGCTCGTCGCCCGGGTGAGCGCGCAGATCCTCAAGCAGATCTTGTGGGGAGAGCGTCGTCTCGATGCGTGCCTCCGATTCGGGGCGAGGGTTGGCGACCGGCTTGGCGCGGTAGATGACCAGCTCCGGAATTCCATCCTCGATGGCGCGCCGGGCGAGAGCCCGGATGTAATAGCGGTTGAACTCGCTTTCCGCCAGCACCTGGGCGGCATTCTCGGGTGTGGCGCTGATCGAATAGCCGCCCTTCGGGTTGCGCCGGGGAAGCGTCCGCAGGATACGGCGATGCTCGCGCAGATCTTGTGCCAGGGTTTCATCGGTGCCGCTTTGCAGCGCCTGCCGTAGCAGGCTTGTATAGTCTCTCTGCCCCTGCCCACTCAGGAAAGGACTAATGTGCAGCTGGTTGTGAGCGATGTCGTATTCCATTTCGTCCAGCATCAGTTGGCGTGTTCGCTCATCAAGATTCTCAAGGTAAAGACCCATAGTTCACTTCCTTCTCACATTAACGTCTCGAAAGGGTACCTGTTACTCATAACAGGAACAAGTGTGGATCCCGCGGGGGATGCAGGTATTCGATGTGACCGGATCGGTTTTGCAGACCCACGGGAAATTAGAACAATTGTACTATGAATCACTGGGGAGGAACAGG
>DAITPI010000560.1:0-2693 GCA_036833655.1 Anaerolineales bacterium
CCAGTACCTTGTCTTCATCCTCGAGGCTGGTCACGACCAGGATCCTTGCCTGCGGGTCCGCCTCCAGGATCCGGCGGATGGCTTCCAGCCCGTCCATGCCTGGCATCAGCAGGTCCATCAAGATGACATCCGGTTTGCACGTCTGCGCCATTTCCAGCGCCTCGAACCCGTTCGAAGCCTCGCCGACAAGCTCCAGATCGGTCTCCTCCGCCAGGGCTGTCACGAGCGCTTCGCGCATCATGGGATGGTCGTCTGCGATCAGGAACCGTATCTTTTCCATGTTATACCTTCACCTCCGCACTCAGCCGCACAGATGAGCCTTTGCCTGGCACGGATTGCATCGTCAGCTGTCCGCCGATCATGCTGGCGCGCTGGCGCATGGTTTGCAGACCCATCCCGCCCATATGGGGCTTGTCCGGGTCGAAACCGATCCCATCATCGCTGACTTCCAGATCGAGGCGCTCCGGGAAACAGCAGATCCTGATCTGCATAGTGCGAGCCTGGGCATGTTTAAGGGCGTTGTTCAGCGCCTCGATCGTAATCCAGAAAAGGTTTTCATGCCATGCCGGTGGGCAATGAGCCAGGGAACCCTCCTGCAGGATCTGTGCCCGGACGCCGGCGCGTCGCTCGACGGTTGCCAGCCGGGTCTCCAGATCCCGGATCAGGTCCACGCCGCTCGCGGCACCGGAGAGCTGCATCTCGTAGAGCATCAGCCGCGTCTCTTTGAGCGCCTGCCGCGCGCTTTCCTGCAGGCGCCCGGCGATCTGCCTTGCCCGGTCGGTGTTGTTCTTTTCGAGAGTGGAGACAAGCGTCTCCGAGAACAGCACCAGTCCATGGATGGATTGGTTGACCGAGTCGTGCAGGTCACGCGCCAGGCGCCCCCGCTCTTCGATGGCAGCCAGCTTCAACAGAGACTCCTGTGCCTGCTTGCGATCCGTGATATCCACCAGGGACGCCAGAAGATAACGCATCGTTCCATCGAGGTGACGGTGGCAGGTGACAAACAGTGTTGTGTGCAGGATGGAGCCATCTTTGCGGATAAAACGCTTGTCCAGCTGATAGGAATCGCGTTCGTTCCTCAACACCTGGTCGTACAGCGCCAGGTCTGCTTCCAGGTCGTCCGGGTAGGTGATTTCGCTCCAGGTCAGGTTGTCGAGCTCCTCTGCCGAATAGCCGAGCATCTGGCGCAGTCGGCCGTTGGACTCGATCCAGCGCCGGTCGGGAGAGATGACGCCCATGCCAACCGTGCTCATGTTGAAATAGCGCTGGAAGTTCTCCTGGCTCTCCCGGAAATGCTCCTCGACCCGTTTGCGCTCGGCAAGCTCGGATTCCAGCCGGGCATAGAGCCGGGCATTGTCCAGGACGAGGGCGACCATCTGAGCCAGCTGTTGCCCCACGTAGATCTCGGTCTCGGTAAATGGCTTGTTGAGCTTGCTGCGCGAGATATTGATCGCGCCGATCACGCGGTCGACCCGGGGGATGGGAATGATCGCGATGGCATGCAGGGGAAAGCCCTCATAGAGCTCGCGCCGCCGGTGCCACGTGGAATAGTCTTCCAGGGTGGCGGGTTGCCCGGTTTCGATAGCCTGCCAGCTCAACCAGCCTCCTTCGCCGCGCAGCACGGTGTCGCCTTTTACCAGCGGCTGTCCCGGTGTGGCGGCACAGGTCACCAGCCGGTTCTCTCCTTCGATCAAATCGATGCTGACCTGTTGCACGTCGAGCAGGGCGCCGATCCTCACCAGGAGCATTTGCAGGATTTCCTCTACATCATGCTGGTTGACCAGATCGAGCGCCACCTGGTGCAGGGCTGCCAGGACGCTGGTGCGATGGCGCAGGATCTCGTCCTTCTGCTTGCGCTCGGTGATATCTTCCTTGACTGCTACAAAGTGCGTGATGGCGCCGTGTTCATTGCTGACCGGCGAAATGATCGTGGACTCCCAGAACAGCTCGCCGTTCTTCTTGCGGTTATGGAACTCACCGTGCCAGGTCTGGCCGGCTGTTATGGTCTCCCATAGCTCTTTGTAGACCTCCGCCGGTGCGCCTTCCGACCGCAACAGGCGGGGATTCTGCCCGAGCGCTTCCTCGAATGTGTAGCCGGTTACCTCGCAGAACTTCGGGTTGACGTATTCGATACAGCCGCGCGTGTCGGTGATCACCACCGAGACCTGGCTTTGCTCGACTGCGCGCCAGAGCTTGCGCAGCTCTTCCTCCGCATGCCTGCGCCCGGTAATGTCTCGAACGACCGTCAGAACGTGAGGCTCATCGCCCAACCGGATCAGCTCGCCGGAGAAGGTTCCCGTCCGCCGGCTGCCCGACTTTGTCCGGAAATCGTACCGGGCTTCGCGCATGCGCTGGCTCGCCTGCAGGAGCCGGGCATACGCCTCCCGGTCCTGTGGATCGACCCAGAGATGCAGATCGAGGGAGGTGCTGGCGAGCGCTTCCTCTCGCGAGTATTCCGTCAGACTCGTAAAGCCTTCGTTGACCTCGATCAATTTCCCGTCGCGAAGGCGGGAGATCAGGATGGCGTCGGGGCTCGAATGGAACGCCCTCTGGAACTTTTCCTCGCTCGATCGCAGGGCTTCTGCCATGTGCTCACGGCGCACGAGATCGCCTTCCAGCTCCACGACCAGCCGCCGGTTGACCAGCAGCAGCAAGCCAAACGTCAGGAGGACGAACAGCATCTGGTTGATCAG
>DAITPI010000561.1:0-2691 GCA_036833655.1 Anaerolineales bacterium
TCAACACCGGAGTCGCCTCAGGCAGGTCCGAGTCCGAATCCCGTCCCAGGCGCTCGCGTCGCTCTTTGCGGGTCCATTTGCGGCGGGGCGCCTGATCTTCGAGAGGCGCTGCAAACTGCAGGCTGCCATCATCCTCGAACGCTGGCAGCCCGAGCACGCGCCGCTGCACATATCCACCGATGATCACGGCGGTTGCCAGTAACGGCACCACCAGCAGCGCGCCCAGGATCCCTTGCAGAATCGTCGCAATGATAATGGCAACGAAGATCAAGGCCTCGTTCATGTGTACGCTGCGCCCCATAATATAGGGCCGCAGGAAAAAATTCTTCAAATTGATCAAGAACAGATAAACGATCACCACGATCCCCGCCACCCAGAAATTTGAGAGTGGGATCCAGGTCGAGCCTTCCAGGAGCGCCACCCCGGCCGCCAGCACCATCGCCAGAAAGGGCCCGACATCCGGCACCAGCGTAAATAGACCGGCGACCAGCCCGAGGACCAGCGCGCCCGGGATTCCCAGGATCAGCCAGGCAAGCGTAAAGACGGCGCCCACGATCACCATCAAGACGATCTGCCCACGCAGGTACGCCATCCAGACCCTCTTGATGCGGTTATACAGTTCCCGGATCTCGGGCCGGTAGGACGGCGGCGCCAGGTTGAGCAACCAGTCGCGCATGACCGGCCATTGCGAGAGGAAAAGATGCACGCTGACCAGGATCACCAGGAACCACAGCACGCCGACCGAGGTAGTTTCAAGCAGCCTTAGCGCCTGTTCAGGGATCGGAGATAAGACGGCATTTTGCGCATCAAAGATGCCTCGCCCAAACTCTTCCAGGTGGAAGATGAATCCGGCGACACGAATTGGGCTCGAGAGCGTCTGGCGCAGCTGATTGGCAAGGTTCAATATATCTTCGATGATGAATCGCGCTTCGTCGGCGAAGATCGGCAACAGCACGGCCGGCAATCCGATCAACAAGATCACCGCTGCAAAGTAAACCAGATTCACCGCGGCGGTCCGCCCCATGCGCGTCCGACTGGTCAGGTACACGACAGCCGGGTTAATGAGATATGCCACAAAGGCCGCGATCGCCAGATTTGTCACCGCCTCGTGCGCATAGATCAGAAGCGCAACCAGCAGGACAAAGCTGAGGATCCCAATGATATAGCGAAAGGGCATACTCCAGTTGTCGCGCATGCTATAACAGCCGTTTGACAGCCTCCAGCGTGGGTTCGATGACCGGCGCAGGCTGGACCGCCTGCATCGCGGCGCGGACGTCCTTCAGCCCGCTCCCCGTGTTCATCACCAGGATGGGATCGTCCGGCCCGACGAGGCCGGTGCTGGCGGCTTTGACCAGTCCGGCGTATGCCGTCGCCCCGGCCGGTTCCGCAAACACGCCGACCGTTCCGAGCTCGGCGATAGCGTTGAGAATCTCCTGGTCTGATACATTAACGTACGTCCCGCCCGTTTCCTTCGCGGCGCGCACGGCCCGGACACCATCCCGCGGCAGATCCACAGAGATGGAGTCGGCAATGGTCGTCGCCGAGACGGGTGTGATCGTCTCGGTGTCCGCGTGGAAGGCGTTCGAGATCGCCGCCGAGCCCTCCGCCTGCACGCCAATCATCCGTGGGATGCGCGACAGCCAGCCTAGCTCGTACAAGTCCTTGAAACCCTTGTGGATACCGGAGATGATGTTGCCGTCTCCCACCGAGACGAAGACCGTGAGCGGGGCATGCTCCACATCGGTGCCGATCTGCTCGTGCCATTTCTCGTGCGTGTCCTCCCACCATTCCCAGATTTCGAGGGCCGCGGTCTTCTTGCCCTCGGCCGTGAACGGGTTGTAGCCTGTGTTGCGGCAGTACCAGCCAAACTCGTCCGCTGCCTTGACCGTCAGATCGAAGGCGTCGTCATAGGTCCCATCTACGAGAATGACCTTGGCGCCGAAGACCAGCAACTGCGCCACTTTGGCGGGCGGCGCAGACTTGGGTGCAAAGATAATGGCTTTTTGCCCCACGGCCGCCGACATCCCTGCCAGCGCCGCGCCGGCGTTCCCCGTGGAGGCGGTCACCACCACTTCGGCATCGATCTCACGCGCCCGGGCAACGACGATCGCCGAAGCGCGGTCCTTGAACGAGGCTGTCGGGTTGCGAGACTCGTCCTTGAGCCAGACGTTCTGCAGGCTCAGCTTCTCGGCGAGGCGCGTTAGTTTGTAGACCGGCGTCCCACCCGCCACGTGCAAGGGCGTCGCACTGCCCTCCGGCTCGCTCACCGGAAGAAGCGGCAAGAATCGCCACAGCGAGGGGTCGCTGCGCGAGAGAATGTCCTCCGGTTTGTACTTGCTTTTGATGGCTTCATAGTCCAGCACCACATCCAGGTTGCCCCCATCCTTGGGGCAGGTATAGGTGACTTCCGCCGGAGCATATTCCTCTCCGCATAGGGAACAGCGATAACCCACGAATTTGTTCATGTTTGTTATTCCTCTTCTCGAGCTAATTTTACCTGATGCAGCTAGCACAGTGCCGAGGGATTCGGCACGCCGATTGCAGAGTTTCAAGTGTGCGCACGAGCTCTTGCGATCAGCATCCAAGCCCCTGCTGCAATCAGAACAAGCAACATCACTACGCGCAGAGGAAACCGTGCAGGTTCCCCACCCGGTGGAATGGCTGGTGATGGAGTTGCACTGGGTAATTCAG
>DAITPI010000562.1:0-2683 GCA_036833655.1 Anaerolineales bacterium
TCTCAACTGCACTGGCTGTCCCAAAGATCAGGGCAAATATCGTGATATGCCAGATTTGAATATGTCCTGTGAACGTAAGCGCTGCCAGGCCAAAGGCCTGAAGCGACATAATGGATTGAAAGGCGATCACGGTCCTGCGTTTATCCCAGCGCTCGACCAGGACGCCCGCCGGCAACGCCAGGAGCAGTGTCGGAAGGGTGCCGGCAAAGCCGATGACACCCAGGTCCAATGGGCGGCCCGAGATGCGATACGCCAGGTACGGCTGGGCTGTGTTTTGCATCCAGGTGCCGATCACGGAGATGAATTGCCCCACCAGGAACAGGACAAAATCCCGCGAGGCCAGGGCGGGAAAACGCTGGCTCAGGATTGAACTGAGTCGATCGATCACTCGATTTAGATCGGAACCAGCAGTTCCGGCCCATCGTTTTCTGTTTTGTTGACCAGTGTCGCAACAGGGTAGGCGGTCATCTCCTCGGCGGGGAAGGGCTTGAGTAACGGTTTCAGGTGATCCGGCGTCTGAGGCGATGGGTCCAGCCATTTTTCATAGTCCCGCGGCGGCAGGATCACAGGCATCCTGTTGTGGATAATGGAAACGAGTTCGTTTGGCTCGGTGGTGATGATGGTACATGATCGGACAGCGGAGCCATCAGGACTGTTCCATGAATCCCATAGACCTGCGAATGCGAAGGGCTGGCGGTCTTTCATATGAATAAAGTAGGGTGTTTTTGCCTTTCTTGTGTCGCCTGCTTTCCATTCATAGAAGCCATCTGCAAGGATGAGACAGCGTTTGTATTTGAGGCTGCCACGAAAGGCAGGTTTTTCTGCGAGAGTCTCAGCGCGCGCATTAATGAGGCGACTGCCAATGGTCGGGTCTTTTGCCCACATGGGGATGAGACCCCACACAAAGAAGTCGGCGGTGTTCTCTCCATCGTTAGGTATTGCAAGCACAGGTTGTGTAGGCGCAACGTTGAAACGCGGCGCGAACTGCGCAGGAAAGTTGAATTTCTCGAATTGTCCCTGTAATTCAGCAGGATCGACAGTTAGTGTAAATCGTCCGCACATGGCTACTCCTGAAACTGTTTTCCTTCTATTGTAAAGTAGAAATTGTTCATTTATTTCTCAACCTCCTGAAATCCCCGTCACGCATGGTCTCGCCGATGGCATCCAGATGTTCAAGCAGGGCCTGCGCATATTTGCGGCTGGTCTTGAAAGTATCGCGCACTTCCGCGAGTGTGATCTTTCCATTTTCCATAAGGATCTCTTTGATCTTCGTTGCCATCGAATCATAATCCTGTTTGCGGAAAATGACTTCATTCGATACGGGGAACAGATCGCCGAGTTCGATCAACGCGTCGACGATTTCTTCTCCAGCCTCAGCCTGACATTCCCTGACGGTTGGGGGGCCATACGGATTCTGTTCGAACTTTCGCATCAGCACCTGGATTTTTGCCTGCTGGCCGTTGTCGAACTTTATTTCGTGTCCCGGGCTCGACACCGCTCCCTTCATCTCGGTCAGGAGGTTTTCCAACGCAAGTCTCTTTATCAGAGCGCTGAACACGCGCGCCGTACGTTTGAGTCTGCTTTTTAGTTCTTCGCGTGGGATGCCGCGCCGTAATGGGAAGCTTCGATGGTAGGACTGAACGATCTGTAACGTTTGATCGCGTAATCGTTCCCAGTGGGGGAGCGCGATGACAAGCACATCGCTGGATTGGCTTACAACCCCGTCTTCCAGGGCGATTAACCTTCCACTTTCCAGCAATTCCCTGATCGCGCCGTTTGCCGAATCCGACTCCAGACGCGACCTCAAGACCACCTCTTTGACGCTCGCCGCGTTCGATGCCAGCGCGGCCTCAAAAAGGATATCGCTGGGAGAGCCCTTTGCCAGTGCTTCCAGAGACTTCAGAATTTCTTTGTCAAATCGCTTGTGACGGCCCCGAGGTCGATGGTCGACCACCAAGCCGCCGCCAAGTGTTTCCCCGGGCGATGGTCGGCGCAGGATGTACCTGTCTCCACGCACTGTCACCACGGGGTCGCGCAATTCCAACTGGACCCAGCCGTGATCTCCGGGGCTCAATTCTTCCTTCCCAAGTAAGCGCACGGTGGCTATGGTTTCGCTTGCACCCACAAATAACTTGACCTCCTGCCCGTGATGGACCGGGGACGATACATCCCTGAGCAGTTGAAAATTCGCGTCGATCCGGCGCGTGGGCTGGTATTGATCGGGGTGGACTACCACTTCGCCGCGCCGGATCTGTTCTGTCTCGACTCCGGAGATGTTCACGGCAGTTCGCGATCCAGGGATGGCGCTATCCTCCTTTTTCCTGTGCGTTTGCAATCCGCGGATCCTGCCTGTCAAGCCCGAGGGCAGGATCTCCACTTCATCACCCACTGCCAGATGACCATCGATCAGCGTACCGGTTACGACTGTGCCAAAGCCACTCATGCTAAAGACGCGGTATATTGGCAGACGCGGACGGCTTAGATCCAGCCGCGCGGGTTTCTCTTCCAGGGTCTTGCAGAGGGTCTGAATGAGTTGGTCAAGCCCCGTTTTGTTCTTGGCGGAAACGCGTAGGATGGGCGCTTCTTTCATCAGAGTCGAGGCGACGGCGGCGCGAATGTCCGTTTCAACGAGATCAAGCCAGGCTGACTCCCCCGCGGGCGTGATATCAGGGGCGAGGTCGAT
>DAITPI010000563.1:0-2679 GCA_036833655.1 Anaerolineales bacterium
TCGACAGCCGCCAGGTTGCCGTTGTCCCGGGTGTAGGTGAGCGCCGCTGCCAGCGCAGCGGTATCGGCGGCATTCTGTGCATGTCGCCTGTCGGAATAGACTCGGCTGCCGTCGATTGCCAAGGCCGCAAAGCCGAACAGGCCAATGGCTGCCAGCACGATCAGGATGAGCGCCTGGCCCTTTTCACTTTCTCGGATGAACATAATGAAGCCTCCTTGTGGAAAATCTTCTCCATGACGCAGGGTGATCCGCTTTGATGCACCCGAGGCTTTACAAACCTGACAGGTTTGCCACGACCTTACTCATATGAAAGTAAAAGCGGCGCACTACTGCGCCGCCTTGTCAGACTATTTCGTTTTCTATTTACTCG
The DNA here is from genome assembly GCA_036833655.1 of Anaerolineales bacterium. GTDB lineage: Bacteria > Chloroflexota > Anaerolineae > Anaerolineales > Villigracilaceae > Defluviilinea. Next base: position 371 of record DAITPI010000563.1, read on the forward strand.
ACCGTGACCGACTTCGCCAGGTTCCGCGGCTGGTCCACGTCGAGGCCGCGCAGGGCAGCAATGTGATAGGCAAGCAGCTGCAGGGGCAGGACCGTGATGACCGGGGAGAGCATCCAGGGCGTTTCGGGGATCCAGAGCACGTGATCGGTCATGCCTTGCACGAGCTCATCGCCATCCGTCGCGACCGCGATGACCACGCCGCCGCGCGCCTTGGCTTGCTGGATCTGCGAGACCATCTTCTCGCGCCACGGGTCTTTCGGCGCCAGGCACAGCACCGGCATGTGCTCGTCGATCAGCGCAATGGGACCGTGCTTCATCTCGCCGGCCGGATACCCCTCGGCGTGGATGTAGGAGATCTCCTTGAGCTTCAGGGCGCCTTCGTAGGCGATCGGCATGTTAATGCCGCGTCCCAGGTACAGGCAGTCGCGGATATCTTTCAGGGCGTGCGCGACCACCTCCACCTCGTCCTCCCGCTCGAGCGTCCGGCCGACCAGGTCCGGGATGAGGCGCAGGTCGGCGACCAGCTCCTTGCGGCGCTGTTCGCCGATAACGCCGCGCAAGTCCGCGAGCAGGATCGCCAGCATGTACTGGTCCACCAGGGGAGCGGTGAACGCCTTGGTCGAAGCCACCCCGATCTCGGGTCCGGTCTGCATGGAGATGAAGCCGTCTGCGACGCGCATTGCCTGGGAGCCGATCGCGTTGACGATGCTCCACAACACCGCGCCCTTGCGGCGACCCTCTTCCATGGCCGCGAGCGTATCGGCTGTCTCGCCAGACTGCGAGATGGCAAGCACCACCGTCCGGTCGTTCAGGATCGGGTCAGCGTAACGGAACTCGGAGGCGATGACCACCTCAACCGGCACCCGCGCGATCTTTTCGATCAGGTACTTCCCGACCATGCCTGCATAGGCAGCCGTGCCGCAGGCAGTGATATAGATCTTCTCGATCTTCTTTGCCAGTTCCTCGGTCAGGTTCAGCTCGGGGAAGCGGACCTTGCCGTTGACGAAATCCACCCGCCCGGCGAGCGTGTCGGTGAGGGCGCGCACCTGCTCATGGATCTCCTTCTGCATGAAGTGCCGAAATTCGCCCTTCTCCGCCGCGATCGGGTCCCACGAAACGGAATGGACCTGCGGCTTGACCTTGGCTCCGTCCAGCGTCTCGATGGTCACTGTCCCGCAGGTCACCACCGCCATCTGGCGGGATTCCAGGAAGATGACATTGCGAGTGTGCTCCATGATCGCAGGCGTATCGCTGGCGATGAAGTTCTCACCGTCGCCCAGTCCGAGCACAACGCCTCCGGCGTTGCCGATGCGCGCCGTGACGATCTTGTCCGGCTCATCCGCCGACATCAGCACCACCACGTTGGCGCCTTCGATCTGGTTGAAGGTCTTGCGGGCGGCTTCCACGAGCCCGAGCCCGGTGGATAGATAGCGTTCCACCAGATGGACGATGGTCTCGGTGTCTGTCTCGGATTGGAACTCGACGCCTTCCGCCATGAGCTCATCCTTGAGCTCCAGGAAATTCTCCACGATGCCGTTCTGCACCACCACGACGCGTTTGTTCTGCCCCAGGTGCGGATGCGCGTTGCGCACATTCGGCGCCCCGTGGGTTGCCCAGCGCGTGTGACCGATGCCCGGGGCACCGTTGATGGGAGATTTATAGACGAGATCGATTAATTGGGATAACTTGCCCGCGTCCTTCCGGACCTCGAGCTGGTCGCCGTTGACGATGGCGAGCCCGGCTGAGTCGTAGCCGCGGTATTCGAGCCTTTTCAAGCCATTGAGAATAATCGGTGTCGCGTCACGCGGCCCGATATATCCGACGATTCCACACATAGGGGATTCCTCCGAAATTATTGTTCTATGTCATTGCGAACGAGCGTTTTCCAGCGAGTGAAGCAACCGCCCAATTCAACAGGAGATTGCTCACCTGTCACGGACGCAGGCGCCGGGGAGTGTCGCCCGCAGCTCGCAATGATATGTAAGTGCCATCCTTTGCTGCTTTGTCCACGCGATTGCTCGCGCGGCGTTGTGGCAAAGTTCTTGTTCGGAGGGAAAGAGAAACGGGTGATGGCGCACCCGAAGGGCTTCCGCTGATCTGTCGATTTTTTCTTCACCCTCACCCTGTCCTGCGGACATCCCTCTCCCATTGGGAGAGGGGCAGGGGTGAGGGCAAGATTAGCTCCATCTTCGCAATGGAGAACCCTTATCCTCGTCACCCCGGCATAGCGGGTTCAAGACCCGGCCCGCCGGGGCCATGCGCTGTCTTTCCCAGACTAGATTGTCGCTGCACCTCCTTTTGTACTAAAA
>DAITPI010000564.1:0-2669 GCA_036833655.1 Anaerolineales bacterium
TCCGTCTCGAACCGCATGAACGAGGTCATGAAAGTCCTGACGCTGATTGGCACCATTTTCATCCCTCTGACGTTCCTGGCGGGCGTCTACGGCATGAACTTCCGGCACTTCCCTGAGCTCGAACTGCAGTGGGCATACCCGGCGTTCTGGCTGATCTGCACCGTGCTGACGGTCGTGATGCTGCTCTTCTTCCGTCGGCGCAACTGGCTATGAGGCTCGCTTGCGCGCCGCGCGGCGGGAGTTATCTTCCACGTCGAGCAGGATCAGAAGCGCCTGCTGGGCGATTTTCAGCATGATGAAATAGACGACGCCCGGCACAAGCGTGGAGAACTGCATGGTGGGAATGCTCAACCGGTCGAAGATGTTTGTCCCCGCATAGGATGCCATGCCGGTCGCCACCATGGTCCAGAACTGTCCGATCGAAACCAGCGTCGTGTATACGTAGATCGCCAGAATGACCCAGGCGAGGATCCCTGTCAGGCGCGCCAGCCGCAGCACGGCGTCGCGGTCGAAGTAAGTGCCAAGATATCCGGTCGGGCGATCGTTTGGTGAGGTCATGTCTGCTCCAGGGGTTGGGTCTTAGAGGGCTGTCTGCAAATTCTACATGAATTTCCCCTCACCAATGTAACAAACTTCATCTTGTCCGCGACGGTCTTTTCCTGTATGCTATCCATATCGGCACTCCCGTGCAACATGTGATTCCAGAAAAGCGGATCGGCCGAAATGGGAAGCCGATGCTCGGAACATTCTGCGGTGAAGGAGGCTTCATTGTGACAAACCGCATTCTTGTGACGTACGCCAGCCGGACCGGGTCCACGGCCGAGGTCGCGGAAGCGATCGGCAAGACCCTGGCAGAAGACGGATCCCGGGTGGACGTCCTGCCGATGAACGAGGTGAATGACCTTGCTCCCTACCAGTCTGTGGTCGCCGGGAGCGCCATCCGTGGCTCGAAATGGCTGCCGGAAGCGGTGCAATTCATCGAACGGAATCGCCTCGCGCTGACGCAGAAGCACTTTGCAATGTTCACGGTCTGCATCACGATGGCGATGAAGCAGGCTGAGAATTATCGCCCGGCGGTCCTGGGCTGGATCGCCCCCGTGCGCAGCATGGTCAAGCCCTTGAGCGAAGGTCTCTTCGCCGGGAGATTGGACTTTGGCAAACTGCCGTTCAATAAAGATACCTTGCTCTTCCGCATCTCTGTCCTGTTCGGCATTTTCCCGCGCGGCGATCACCGCGATTGGAACGCCGTCCGCTCGTGGGCGGAGAGCCTGAAACCAATGTTGAGATAGCAAAAGCTGTGCAGAGTGCAGCATCGTGAGGAGGCAACTAATGCAAAACTGGGAATATCTGGTGTTCAGCCGGGTCGGCGGAATGTGGTCCGACGACCGCTTTGACGGGCGCACCCCCACCGAAAAACTGACCGACCTGGGCCGGGATGGCTGGGAGCTGGTTTCCGTCTGTTATGACGGTGGGGGATACAACTTCTACCTCAAGCGGCCTGTTGGCAGCAAAGCGAAAGTCACCAGAAAAAAGATCTCTGCGGGCGAAGAGGAAGCCGCTACCGGCTAATCAGATAGCCGCGCAGGAGGGTGGGTATGGCCTGGCAGCGTTCAACGATGCCGGTCGTCGGCAGGCTCACAGGCATACCTTCGATCCGCTCCGTTTGATATTCACTCGCCCTTTTCCGGTTCCTCGCGCTGGATAATGCTGGATCAACCGGAGGAGTTCTATCGGGAGCTTGCGAGGTTCCTCCAGCATAGTCTCTGATTCTTGGCACATCTCCCTGGACACGCCAGGGCTCTGGTAAGATGGCGATAATGGAATTCATCCGGTTGGAGCAGTCGCATGAGTGACCTGCAGCCTGAAAAACTGCACGTCACATTTCAAGCTGGCACATCTGTCGGGGAATTTTCCCTGCCCAGGCGCTACACGCTGACTCATTCCGATCTCACCGGTGATCTGTTTCTGACCATTGGCGCGGACTACGACCACACGCAAATTTCGGGCATCTACACTCGCCTGATGCGCGACGAAGTACTTGCAGAGTGGCAACAGGATCGAACGAGTCCGTCACTGCACGTGTATTGTCATGTCAGCGGCGGGCTCGCGATTGGCAGCGCGCACTGGCGCAACGATATCCTCTTGACCCACATGCGCGGCGTTATTGAGGCGCTTTGCCATGGAGACAGGGATCTCGCCGCGCAGGTTCCGGAACTTGCCGAGGCAAGGGTCTGGGTGTATTTTCGCTCGAATGAGCCCAGGTACGACCGGGTGGAAGATTGGGGATTGGTACGGAACTATCAGCTCGAGTAAACAAATTCGATCTCTATGAGAACACTGCGGTTTCGTGGAACACAGGTTCACTTTCTAGATGCCTGTCCGGTCTGTCTCACCGCGACCCACCGGGAGCACAATTTCGAGCGCACCTTCACATATGGACGGCGGAGCATCGGCCTGAGTCTACCGGTGCCGCTTTGTTATCGCCATCACAAGGATGTGACCACCAGGACGAGCGCACAACGCTGGTGCGAGCGTCGTTGCTTCGATTTTTCTTCGGGTCGGACGTTTTCGGCCGGAGGAATAAGGTCACGTGACTCATCTATATATAAAAGTTCCGAAAGCTCGTAGCTTGTACTCGTTTCTATGTGCCTACTGTACTGTACTACGTA
>DAITPI010000565.1:0-2623 GCA_036833655.1 Anaerolineales bacterium
GCCGACGCGCAGCGGCACAGCCAGAGCCGAATACTCCTGCTCGAAGCCGGCTGTCAGACCCGTGATCCAGATCGGGTCGGATGGCTTTCTTAGGAGCGGCTTATCCGAATACAGCGCGCTCATCAATCTTTCATAGGAGTCGGGCGAGTCGAAAAGTGCCTGCTCAAGCAAACTTTCATCGCAATTATGGCAGGCGGCAAGATATAACTCATCGTCTTCCAGCAGCCAGATCGCAGAAATATCAACAGGAAGGTTGCGATCCAATTCAGAGAGGATGGCTTCCAGCACGTCATCCACCCCTGCATCTGCGGAGATCAAACCTGCTACTTCACGTAGCCCATCCACCACCTGCCGCCGCCATTGCTCGGAACGATACAGGTCCGCATTATGTATGGCGGTCGCAATATTATCGGCAACTGCTTCGAAGATCAGGCGGTCGTCTTCTGTAAAGGCGTTGCGCTTGTTGGATTGAATATCGAGCACCCCGACCACCTTCTCATCATATATCAGAGGCACGCACAGTTCGGAACGCGTATTTTCCGGTGGAAGGGGCGAAGCGCGATAACGTTTATCCTTCTTCACATCATTGGCGAGAATCGCCTGCCCTTCACGCGCCACCCATGGAATAATGCCTTCAGGCTCATCGAGCGGCAACGTATACCCTTCCAGATCCTTGCTGCGTGTACCGCTGCCTGCCTGGTATTCGATCAGCCGCCGGTTAAGATGCACAGTGAACAGATGAACATAGAGATAACCAAATCGTTCCTGGATCAGCGCGGCGACGTTATTCATGAGAGTATTCAATTCAAGCGAGGAGCTGACGCTCTTGCTCACCTCGGCAACCAGCGCCAGCTGGTCGGCGCGGCGGCGCAGGTTACTATAGAGACGGGCACCTTCCACTGCGCGCGCAATCGTATCAGCCAGGGCACCCAGGACAAGCAAATCATTCGGATGGAACGCGTTCAACTGGTCGCTTTGAATATCCAGCACACCCAGCACTCGGTCTCCGATTTTGAGCGGGAGGACCACCTCTGAACGAGTCTCCGGCAGACTGTCAACAAAACGATAACGAGGATCCTGCCTGACATCCTCAGCAATGATGCGCTCTCCCTCCGCCGCAGCCTGCCCGATCAACCCCTCGCCAACTTCCACCTCCAGCGCAATCTTCGCCTTGCGTTTGCCCGGGCGAGGAGCCGTGGCACTTGACCGGAAGCGCAAAGAGGTCGAGTTATCTCGAAGTGTAAAAATGGCAACGTAATAATACTGAAATGTCCGCTGGATGAGTTCCGTTACGCGGCTGGCAAGTTCGTCCACCTTCAAGACGTTCGCGATCTGCGCGCTGACCTCACGGACGAGATCCATTTGATTGAGCCTGAAGCGTTCGACTGCGAGGCGATGAGATGCAATCAAACTGACTGCAATTACACCCGCCAGTCTTTCCAGCAGATCAAGTTCCGCCCGCTTGAATTCGGGCCCCTTCGCCCGGCTAATTTGTAAAGCTCCGAGCACAATGCCCTGCTCCACAATCGGGATCGCGGCCCAGGTCCCGCGCGCGGCGCTGTTTTTGCCGCTCTTCTGTTTTGTGCGTAGCCTGCCCGCCTTTAAGGCGCGCTGCATTCCCGGCAGCGAGGGCTGCTCAGGGAAGAGAGAACCTTCTTCCAGATTTGGCAGGCGAAACAGATTCTCCTGAAGCCAGAGGTCCACCTCCCCATGCACCAGGCCTGAAACCATGGCAATAATCCGGTCGTGTTGCGCGGCAAGGGAGGTGGCACTGACGATCTGTTCCCCAAAGCTTGCCATGTCGCGCCAATCTGACAAAAGCGGAGAACGCGTAGCGGCGGTCATGCCGTCTACCTCTTGCGTTTGATCAGCGTAAGGGTATTACTTTTATCCGCTTTCGATTCGTAGTGAACTTCATCCATGAGTTTGCGCATGAGAAAGATGCCAAGCCCCCCAATTTTCCGGTCGGAGAGATCCGCTTTCAGGTCGGGCAGCGGGATCTCGGAGGGATCAAAAGGTTCACCGTGATCAGTGAGAATGATTTTGATGGTGTCAGCCTGCACGCCGCATGATAATTCCAATAGCCCATCTGCTATATTTTCGTAGGCGTGTTCGATGATATTCGAAGCGGCTTCGTCGGTTGCGAGCTGGATATTATAGACATCCTTGTCGCCAAAGCCGCTCGCGCGCGCGATACCTCCCACAAACTCGCGAATCTCGTCGAGAAATTCAAATTTCGCGGCGAATTGAACAGTCTGCATCCGGTATTTTAAAAGCCGCCTCAGCTATACGCGATGGAAGGCGGCCTGTTTCCTGTCATTGAACGGTATCACTCGGGCCTGGAAGGTTTTCCTAGAAATGGCCTACGGCTGAGAGAGGATCATCAAATGTTTTGAAGAGTTCGGTAAAACCAGCCAGCTCCAGCGCTTCGCGGATCCGGCCAGGCACGGAGGCCAGAACCACCTCGCCACGATTGTAGCGTCTGCTATTGCGCTGGGCTCCCAACAGGGCACGAAAACCCGCGCTGGACATATACTCCAACTCGCTCATGTCCACTACCAGCTTATATTTGCCGCCATCGTTGGCAGCTTCAAGAGCCTGCGCCAGCTGAGGGGCGGTGGCG
>DAITPI010000566.1:0-2622 GCA_036833655.1 Anaerolineales bacterium
CACGAAGAGCGCTGCCTCTTTCCCAAGCGTGGCCGCGGCAAGCTCTTCCAGGCGGATCACGGTCGGGTCGTCGCGATAGACGTCGTCGCCAACTTCCGCCTCTGCCATCGCCTCACGCATCTCCTGCGTGGGCTTCGTGACGGTATCAGATCGAAGATCGACATATTCCATAGTGTTCTCCTCAGGCGAGCGTATTCCCCACGATCACGGTACTCGAGCTCAGATCCAATGCCACAAACGATGGCATACCAAGCCTGGTCCAAAGCTCGAGATCAGAGCTGCCGGTCAGGCGCGCCACGAACAGAGAAATGACCGTACCGTGGCTGACAACCAGGACCGTTTTGTGCCTGTGTTCGTTCAGAATAGAATGCACAGCGCGATAGAAGCGGGCATGAGCTTCGTCCGCTGTTTCGGTTCCAAAGACCTGCTGACCGGGGTGCCGGAAGAACTCACGCACCGAAGCCAGAAACGCGTCGTGCGGCAAGTAAGCCACATTGCTCCGGTCATGCTCGCGTAGATCGGGAACCGTTTTCAAATCCAGCTGGAAATGCCTGGCAAGGATCTCCCCCGTCTCCCTGGCTTTGGGCTCATCGCTCGAGAAAACTACCTCTGGCGCAAAGCGTTCCAGTTCCGGCGCCAGCTGGTGCGCCCGGAGCTGGCCCTCCTTCGAGAGCCGCCATGTGCTGGCGGGGCGACCTTCTTCGATTTCGGGCACGGAATGCTTGACCAGAATGAGATACTTCGTCATTATTCAGCACGCAGGCCAACCAGCACACTCTCCAGCTCGGCTGGCAGCGGCGCTTCGAAGATCCTTGGCTCCTGCTCCCCTGGCAGAAGGATCTTGAGGCGATAGGCATGTAGGAAGTGCCGGTCGATCGCCACGGTAGATTTCTTTCTGCCATAGATTTCGTCGCCGACGATCGGACAGCCCAGGAAGGCGCAATGGAGCCGGATCTGGTGGGTGCGCCCCGTGAGGGGATGAAATTCCAGGAGCGTATGATTCCGGAAGCTCTCGACGGTCTTGTATTCCGAGATCGCCTCACGCCCCCGGCTCTCCGGGACGATCGCCATGCGCTTGCGATGGCTGGGATCACGCCCGATGTGAGCTTCCACGCGCCCGGAGGGGGTCGGCGGCTTTCCATCCACCAGCGCCAGATAGGTCTTTTCCACTTTTCGCAGCCGGAACTGGTCCTGTAGCCAGCGGTGGGCGCGCTCGTTCTTGGCGAGCAGGATCAGGCCCGAGGTCTGCTTGTCCAGGCGGTGCACGACGCCCGGGCGCTCCTCGCCGCCGATGCCTTCGATATCGGGATCGTAGCCCAGCATGGCGTTGACCAGCGTGCCAGAGGCGTGACCCGCGGCGGGATGAACCACCATGCCCGCCGGTTTATTGACGACCACCAGGTCGTTATTTTCAAAGACAATATCGAGGGGAATGTCTTCACCGACCAGCTCCGTCGGTGCGGGAGGCGGGATCCGCACAGTGATGATAGACCCATGCTCCAGAGTCTGGCCCGCCTTTTTCGCCGCGCGTCCGTCCACTTCCACGAGTCCCGCTTCGATCAAGCCCTGAATCCGGGAGCGCGAAAACTCCTGCAGTAGCACGACCAAAAACTTATCGAGCCGCTCAGGAGCCTCTTTGTCAAAACGGAAATCTAGGACACGCTCATTCACTGGTTGCTTTGCTTGGCTGTTCCGGTGGGGGCGGAGCAGCCGGCGCCGCATTCTTCTTTGCCGCGCGCTCCTGCCACCAGACGCCGAGCAGGAGGACGAAACAGCCTACGGTGATACTCGAGTCGGCGACGTTGAACACGGGAAAGGTGCCGACAGAAATAAAATCGGTCACATGGCCGATCGTCACGCGGTCGATCAGGTTGCCGACGGCGCCGCCAAGCTGCATGCTCATGGCAAGGCGCAGCGGCCAGTCTACCCGCGAGATCTGGGGGTAGTAATACAGGATCGCCGCAATGACAACGAATGCCAGCACCGTGAAAACCATATTGCCCTGCTGGAACATGCCAAACGCGGCACCGCGGTTGTACCAGTGTACGATGCGGGCATAGGGGCTCAGCCACAGCAGCGAATCGGGCAGCCAGCTCTCGCCCGCCGGGATGTTGGTCCGCACGAGCCATTTGGTCAATTGATCCAGCGCAACGATCACCACCGCGATGGTCACAATTGCCCAGTAATTCCTAATCGCATTTCTCACAATTCACCTCAAAAGAAATCGCCCCATTCTACCATCACTCGTTAATATAGACGCGCGGCACCCGGGCGCTGAGGTTGGTCATCACCTCGTACTCATTCGTGCCGGTCCATTGCGCCAGATCCTCCGGCGAGATCCCTTTGCCCAGCAGGATCACCTCGTCGCCCACGCGAATATCGTCGTCGCCGACATTGACCATGAACTGGTCCATGCAGATCCGGCCCACCTGGGGATATCGCCTGCCTTTGATCATGACCTGGGCATGGTTCGTCATGCGGCGGAAGTAGCCATCGGCGTAGCCGCACGGAACGGTCACAACGCCCGTTTCCACGTCTGACTGCCACAACGACCCGTAGCTCACCGGTCGCCCTGGCAGCGTCCGTTTTGCATACGCCACGCGCGAACGCCACGTCAGCGCC
>DAITPI010000567.1:0-2614 GCA_036833655.1 Anaerolineales bacterium
GCCGGTTGTCCAGCGCCAGAACACGTTTGTCAACATCCTGGTCAAGGCGCGCAAGCCCTCGCGGTAGAAGGAGCCATCCTCAAGTACAATACGGCTGGCTATCCCTCAAGCAATGTTCCGAATCTCTCGCATCCGAATCCGCTGGCTGGACCCGCATCAACGCGAGGTCGATGAGGCGTTGGCGGCTCAACCCCTGCAGGCACTTGCAGGCGGTTGGCTGCGCGGTCTCTCTTCGTTGGACCCTCGCTCCTGGCACGTCCGTCTGCGCTGGGTCGGCTTCGGTCCAGTCGAGGGCATTCCGAAAGCCATGCCCGCGGCGCAGACTGCGGGCGATGCTATCCCCGCCTCCGCGCGTATCCTGCGGACCTTCGAGCTGCCCAACATGCGCGTCCGCGTGGGCTGGCTCGGATTTGGCGCCCTCCGATTCAGGACGTTGTGGACGATGCTCCTGCTGGTGGCGTGCGTCTGGCTGGGCTTGTTTGCCCTGACACGGCCCTTCCGTGAAGATCAGGCAGGGCAGAATTCTGCACTTCCCCAGATCGATACCAGTGGACTCGTGGTCTACGAGGGCAGTCAGGGCGATAGCGTCTTTCGCATGATCCATTCCCCGCTCGATATCGGATCGTCCGGCGATGCCTTCGACGGCGACCTCGAAACGCTGATGCGCGGCCGGGATGCAAATCCCTTCCTGCTCCATTTCGAGTTTGCCGAACCTCAGTCAATCACCGGTATCATGATGGACTTTGGGCGGATGGACTTTGTCCTGCGCGTCCAGGTCTATGGGGCGGAGGATACAGAGCCCGTCCTGTATGCGAACGAATATCGCGAGCAGCCGCCGATCCCACACGTAGACCTGGATTTCCTGGCAGGTCCCTTTCCGGTCCGGCGGATCTACATCGAGATCGAACAACTGAACCCGCCCGAGGAAGTTCACGTCCACATCCGCGAAATTGTGTTCAAGAAATAATCCGTTTAGCAACCTGAAACCACTCACGAGACCACTCATGGACGAACCAGATCAGAACCCGCATTCCCATCCTCAAGCCGAGCTGACCATCCCGGTCGACCAGCTCCAGGGGACCTCGTCTCCATCGGAGGACACAGAGCCATCGGAAATCGAGGCAACTGCCCAGAGCGACTCGGCGGGCTCGATTCCAAACCAGCCCCGGGCGACAGCTTTATCCTTCGCCTGGCTCGAGCGGTACTGGAAGCTGGTCGTGATCGTGATCCTCCTGCTGGGGCTTGGCATCCGGACGCGCGGTTTGAACTGGGACGAGGGCCAGCATCTCCATCCCGATGAGCGCTTCCTGACCATGGTCGAGACCGCCATCCGGTTGCCGGCTTCGCTGAGCGAGTACTTTGACACGCTGCGCTCGCCTCTGAATCCCTACAACAATAACTTCAGCTCATTTGTCTACGGGACGGCTCCGCTGTTCCTGGTCCGCGTCGCCGGCCAATTGACGGGCCTCGACGATTACGAGCGTATGGTGCTGCTCGGTCGGGCATTATCGGCACTGGCAGATGTGCTGGTGCTTGCAATGACCTTCTTCATCGCCCGGCGCCTGTACGGCTTGCGGATCGGTCTGCTGGCGGCGTTGCTGTACGCGTTCTCGGTGCTGCCCATCAAGCAGTCGCACTTTTTTACGGTGGACACATTTACAAACGTGCCGCTGATGCTGGCATTCTGGTTCACCCTCGACATCATGGAAGGAAAACGAATCGGGAGAGCCTTCCTGCTGGCGGGCGCCTGTTTCGGGCTGATGCTCGCCTCCCGCATCAACCTGGCGCCGTATGCCGGCATTCTTGCCATCGCTGCCCTGCTCGGGCTTGTCCGGTCGCTGCAAAGCGTTGAAGGGATCGACGTCCGGCGAGCCTCCGACGCTGCAGTCGCGGGGACCAGCGAGACGCGACCGGTGCGCATCTTCCGGGTCGGTCCTTTGTTGATCGAAGTCGAATTCAAGCAGGAGACCCACCCGGGAATGGAGCGCGTCGAGACGAGACCCCTCCCCTGGAAGAAGGTATGGCCCTTTGTCCTGGGACTAGCGCTGGCAGCGATCGTCGCCCTGGCTGTCTTCCGCGTCGCGCAGCCGTATGCCTTCGAAGGCTTCTTTAAGCTGAACCCGCAGTTTGCAGAGGACATGAGCCGGGTTCAACGCCTGATCTCCGGCGAAGACGATTACCCGCCAAGCCACCAGTGGACAGACCGGACGCCCTACTGGTTCTTCTGGTACAACCTGGTGTTCTGGGGGCTAGGACCTGCGCTGGGCATTGCCGCCTGGCTGGGGGTGGGGCTGGCTGCCTTCCAGGTATTGCGCCAACGGCGCTGGGAACACCTGCCCGCGCTGCTGTGGGTGCTCGGCCTGTTCTTTTATCATGGCCAACAGTTCGTGATGACCATGCGCTACCTCATGCCGCTCTATCCCTTCCTGGCGATCTTTGCGGCGTTCTTCCTGGTCGAGGTGTGGGAGCAGGCAAAGGCACTCGCTCAGAATGCCAGCGCCGGCCCGCTTGCCAGGAACGCCAGGCTGCTCGCCGGAATATTGCTGACCGTTGTGGTCGCGACCACCGTTTTCTGGGCGATCGCCTCCAGCTCCATTTACACCCGCACCAACAC
>DAITPI010000568.1:0-2598 GCA_036833655.1 Anaerolineales bacterium
GCAAAGAGCTCGTCCGCCATGCCCGCCAGCATATCCGCCAGCTCGTTGCTGGCGATGAGCACAGCTTCCTCCACGATCGCACCCGCGTCGATCTGCTCGCGGACCTTGAGCTCCAGCATGGGGTCGGAGAGCATCATTTGATGCGCCTCGAAAATCGAGGCCGCCTGCTCTCCGATGCGCGCCTTTACGGATTCATACAAGCCCTGCAGTTCAACGTGCGCCTGTTCCCGCGCAGACTGGAAGCGCGCGATCTCACGCTCGGCTGTCTCGGGTGGGCGAACCGGGATGCGCAGCTCCGGCTGGGCATAGCAGTAGGCGGGACCGATCGCGATCCCTTCGCTGGCGGGGATACCCTTCAGGATTTTTTCAGCCATGGCTTTTATCTACACTGATTGATTGTAAGGCGACATAAATGTCGCCCAACGGAGCACACCGGGACATCAACCCTCGCCGAAATTGCTCGCTACCAGCGAGGTTAGCGCATCGATGGCGTTGCCTTCATCTGCGCCCTCGGCCTGGATGCAGATCTCGTGATCCTTCATTACTCCGAGGGTCAGCACCATGATGATGCTCTTCGCATCGACAAGGTTTCCGCTGGATGTCAGGTTCCTAACCTTGATGGACGAAGCGAATTTATTGGCAGTTTGCACGAACAGGGCAGCCGGGCGGGCATGCAATCCAACTTTGTGGGTCACGGTGAGTCTTGTTTCGATCATGGAGCCTCAGTTTTTTACATTGAGAGTCTTCTGGAAGCAAATCCTGACATCGAAAGAGGAGATTGCTTCGTCGCTGGTTTCGATACGGGCGAGAAGAACCCTCGCCCTACTCAACCAGCAGGCTCGCAATGACATACGGTTAGTACAACAGCGCCTCGGGCATCTCGATTGCCTGCGCCAGATCCTGCAGGAACCGGGCGGCGACCACACCGTCAATGACGCGGTGGTCCGCAGAGAGCGTGATGGACATCATCGGGCGCACCGCGACCTCCTCGTGCTCGCCGATCACAACGGGCTTGCGCACCACGGCGCCGACCGCCAGGATCGCGCTCTCGGGCGGGTTGATGATGGCGCGGAACTGCTTGATGCCATACATCCCCAGGTTCGAGATCGTAAACGTGCCATGCTGCACATCCTGCAAGACCAGCTTACCCTCGCGGGCTCGCGTCGTGAGATCCTGCAATGCCGCGGCGATCTGGCTCAGCGACTGCCGGTTCGCCCCGCGCACGACTGGCACGATCAACCCATTTTTAATGGCAGTCGCCACTCCAATGTTCACGTCATTCCACAGGTGGATTTTTCCATCGATCAAGGATGCGTTGAGATAGCGATTCCGTTCCAGCGCCCAAGCAACGATCCGGACCAGGAGCGCGGTCATACTGATCTTGCCTTCGCCGCGTTTTTGGGCAAGCTCGTTCAAATGTGCCCGTGCAGCTTCGAGGGCACTCATATCCACCTCGATGGTCAGGGCAATGTGCGGCAGGGTCTGGAACGAGGCTTGCATCCGCTCGGCAATGGTCTGGCGGATGCCGGTTAGCTCGACGATCTCGGCTTGACGGCCGTTGACCGCGCTTACGAACGCACTGCGTGCCAGGGCATTTACGTCGGCAGCCTGCACGCGCCCGCGCGGACCGCTACCTGGCACCGTTTCCAACGCCACCCCGGTCTCACGCGCCACGCGTCGGGCAGCGGGCGTCGCCGCAACCGCCACGCGCCCGGCAGGTTTTTGACCGGCGAGATACACTTCTACATCCCTGCGCGTGATCCGGTCGCCGGAGGCAGCCACCTTCGACAGGTCTACGCCTTCCTCTTTTGCCATGCGCACCGCCACGGGCGTGGCAGGCACGGAGGTGATGACAGGCGACGCAATGATCGTTTCCACGGGAACCAGCGTCGGCTGAGAAAGTGGGACAGAATCTGCCTTTGGCAGATCCGCCAGCGTTTCGCCTTCTCTTAATATGTAGGCGATCACCGTCGTCACCGGCTCCACATCCCCCGCCTGGTAGGAGATACGTGCAAGCGTACCGCTTGCGGGCGAGGGGACGTCGATGGCGACCTTGTCGGTCTCGACGGTCAGCACCGTCTCCTCGAATTTGACAGACTCACCCTCCTGCTTTGCCCAGGAGATGATCGTGGCTCGCTCCTGGTCCATGTCGAATTTGGGCATGATGAACGGGACAGGCATGCTACACCTTCCCCTCGACCATGAGGCGGATTTCCGCTTCGATATCAGCTTCCTGGGGGATAGCGACTTTCTCGAGACCCCGGTTGTAGGGAATGGGAATGTCCTTGCCGCCCAGCCGCCGCACAGGGGCATCGATGTAATCGAATGCCGGGCTCCCCACCACGGAGGCGATGACTTCCCCCGCCCAGCCGCCCGTCTGGCAGGCTTCGTGGACGACGAGCAACCGCCCCGTTTTTCGGACGGAGTCAATGATCGTCTGGGTGTCGAGCGGCAGCAGGGTACGCGGGTCGATGACCTCAACTTCGATGCCCTCCGCTGCCAGCCGTTCTGCAACATGGAGGCTCTTCATCACCATGATGTTGTTGGCAACCACGGTGAGGTCGCGACCCGGACGTTTGACCTCCGCGACCCCGATCG
>DAITPI010000569.1:0-2567 GCA_036833655.1 Anaerolineales bacterium
CGGTGTCCCCGTACCTGCGGGAAGAGAGGGAGGAGGCATGATCGGCTACGAGACGACGTTTGTCCGGCGGTTCGAACCCAGCGATGGTCGGCCACGGATCACGCGCATAGAGATCCCGATCTTCCAGCGCGACTACGCACAGGGCCGGGACGGCCGAAAGGTCGGGAGGATTCGCGGCGACTTCCTGGAGGCGATCCTCAACACTTCCTACGATTGGAATGGACACCGCCAGCCGTACATCGTCGCCACCGAAAACGATAGCCTCAACGGCGCGACCATGCTCTTTGGACACTTGCTAACCAACACGGCTCAGGTCTTCGCCGACGTGCGAACCTTCTGGAGTCCCGAAGCCGTCAAGCGGGTGACGGGCTACGATGTCAGCGGCCGTGCCGCCGGCGGATTTATTCACTTGATCAATTCTGGGGCCGCGACGCTGGACGCGACCGGCTGGCACGAGATCGACGGCCAGCCTGCGATCAAACCGTGGTGGGATGTAACGGATGAGGAGGCGAAAAAGTCCTTCGAAGTGACGGACTGGTACCCGGCGGATACCGGATACTTCCGCGGCGGCGGCTACTCAAGCGGCTTCCTGACTCGCGGCAACATGCCGGTCACGATGAGCCGCCTGAACCTGGTCAAGGGGCTGGGACCTGTGCTGCAAATTGCCGAGGGCTGGACGATCGACTTGCCAGAGAATGTCCACGAAACGCTCAACGAGCGCACCAATCCCACCTGGCCGACCCACTGGTTCGTGCCGAACGTCACGGGGACGGGCGCCTTCCGCGATGTCTATTCGGTGATGGCAAACTGGGGCGCCAACCATGGCGTGCTCAGCTACGGCCACATCGGCGCGGACCTGATCAGCCTGGCCTCTGTTCTGCGCATCCCGGTGAACATGCACAATGTCCCCGAGGACGAGATATTCCGCCCCAGCACATGGAGCGCCTTTGGCGCCGGCGATTACACGGGCGCGGATTACCGTGCTTGCGGCGCCCTCGGACCGTTATATGGCTAAGCGGCAAGTACGCTTATGAATAAACAAGTCTTCGTCAGCGGCTGCTTTGATATGCTCCATAGCGGGCACGTGGAATTCTTCCGCGAAGCCGCTCAATATGGTGACCTGTATGTCGCGCTTGGCTCAGACCGTACGGTGTTCGATCTGAAAGGGCGTGCCCCGTACAACAGCGAACAAGAGCGTATGTTCATGGTCAAGGCCGTCTCCTATGTCAAGGATGCTTTTGTCTCGCGCGGCTCCGGCATTCTGGATTTCGAGGCCGAGCTGCGAGAGATGAAGCCCGATTATTTCATCGTCAATGCGGACGGGCACATCGCCGAAAAACGGGAATTGTGCAAGGAGCTAGGGATTGAATATGTGATCCTGGAGCGCAAGCCCTATGTCGGTCTGGAAGCGCGTTCCACCACGGATCTGCGTCAACGTGACTCGCTGCCTTACCGGATCGATCTGGCCGGAGGCTGGCTCGATCAGCCGTATGTCTCCAAGCATTATCCGGGCCCTGTAATCACGATTTCCCTGGAGCCCACGCTCGAGTTCAACGAACGGAGCGGCATGGCATCCAGCACGCGCCGGCACGCCGCGGAGCTCTGGGGCACCAAGCTCCCGGTGGATAACTATGAGAAGATCGCGAAAATCCTCTTCTGCTATGACAATCCGCCCGGCACCCAGGTGATCTCCGGCTCACAGGATTCCATCGGGCTGGTATTCCCGGGATTAGCCTACTCATACTACCAAGGCGCCTACTGGCCATCGCGGATCGAGCATCGTCTCGACGAGCCGCTGCTGAGCTTTGTGGAACGCTCACTCCAACTGGTTTCGCTGGGTCCGCGCTTTGCGGAATACGATCCTCTCTCGAATACCGTCATCGATCGTGAGCGCGCCAGGGCGCTGGCAGACGCGGCGGAGCGTCACTGGCAGGCGATCCTGGATCGGGATATCGTCTGCCTGGGGCGCACCATGCGCGAGAGCTTCGAGGCGCAGGTGGCGATGTTTCCCAATATGATCAATGAGCGGGTCGTCGCCCTGATCGAGGAACACCGCGACCGTGCCCTTGGCTGGAAACTCTCTGGTGCAGGCGGCGGTGGTTACTTGATCCTGGTGGCCGAGAAACCGATCCCCGGCGCTGTCCGGGTGATCGCGCGTCGAGAAACAGATTAAACGAGGCCTGATGGCAGAGACGCAAAATTATCTGGCGATTGATCTGGGTGCCGAGAGCGGGCGGGCTATGTTAGGGCGCATCGATGAGCGCCTCACGCTGGAGGAGATCCACCGGTTTTCGAACGGACCTGTTCGGGTAGGTGGACATATCCATTGGGACGTCTTGCGGCTGTGGACCGAGATTCAAAATGGCCTGCGCATGGCAGCCGAAACCGCAAGTCACGCCCTGGCTGGGATGGGACTGGATACCTGGGGCGTCGATTATGGCTTGCTGGACGCTTCCGACCAGCTCATCTGCAATCCATTCCATTACCGCGATGCGCGCACAGACGGTATGATCCAAGCTGCCTGCCAGATCGTCCCGCGCGAGGAGATCTACAACCAGACGGGGATC
>DAITPI010000570.1:0-2565 GCA_036833655.1 Anaerolineales bacterium
AAAAAGCGCTAACTGTGCAGACGCGTCAGGGGCATAACTCGTCCAGACGTTTCACGTCAATCCGCTTGAGGGCAGGGGTCCGACTGCATGTTCTCATATCACCTAAGAGGCGAGATTCAACATGTCAACCGTAAGAACAAAACTGAACATCGACACCGATGTCCTAAAGAAAATCAAGCTGGTCGCGGTCGCGTATTCGTTTGTGGATCGGGAGCTTTTCCCCAATGAGGAAGCCTATAAAGCCGAAGCGGAAGTGGAGGGGCGCGCTCAGGAGGTTATCGCGGAGATCAAGAAGCTCGGTCTGGAAGCCAAAGGCTACCCCGGCGACCAATACCTGCTGACCAACCTGCTCGTGGATCGGCCCGATGTGATCGTCAATCTCGTCGACACCGTGCGCGGCAAGGATAAGCTGGCAAGCACGATCCCCGCGTTCCTCGAATATGCCAATATTCCCTACACGGGCTGCGGCGTGACCGGGATGGTGATCGGCAGCAACCTTTGCGCAGCACTCCCGAGTGGAACGGAGGGAGCGGCATGACAATTGTTGGAACTGGCGGGCTTTGCGAAGCAGCCCGCCCTCCTGTACTTGTCATCCCTTTGCCTGACAATTACTGATATCGACTTTCCAGCGCCGTTAGCAGATCAACCAGATACGCCCCACTCAAGCTCGGTAAGACGATATCGGCTTTGCCCACACGCTCCTCAGGGCCCAGACCGATTGCTCGGAATCCTCCGAGGCGCGCGGCTTCTATGCCGGCGGCAGCATCCTCCACCACAACACACTCGGCAGGCTGCAGCCTGAGCTCCTCGGCGGCGTGAAGGAACAGATCCGGCGCCGGTTTTTGTCGCTCCACACTTCCCCCATGCACAACCGCGTCCAGGAGGTCCCGAATACCGAGGCGTTCCACGACTTCCGGTGCATTCTTGCTGGCAGACCCGACCGCTGATTTTAGTCCGGCGGCGCGGATCTCCTCCAGCAGCTCGCGCGCGCCGGGCAACAGATCCCGCGGTGTGGTCTCCCGGATGAACTCCAGGTAATAGCGGTTCTTACGCTCCATCATCTCCAGCATTTGCTCTTCCGGGAGTTGGCGCTCCTTGAGGATCAGCAGCAGCGATTCGCGGCGCGGGATGCCGCGCAAAGCTTCGTTATCTGCGCGCGTGAAAGGAATACCGTACTCATCCGCAAGGCGCTTCCAGCCGCGGTAGTGATATTCCGCGGTATCCGTCAGCACACCGTCGAGATCGAAGATGAATCCCATTACCCTGGACATTCGCTTCATTCAGTTGGGGCCGATAGAGCTGTTTCTGATGTACTGCTGGAATTGGTGATGTCGACCGTCTGCAGCTCACCGCGATCATAAAAGCGGAAGCACAACCGCCGCCAGTGGTGAGGCAGGCGCGGGTGTACCGTCCAGCCCTCTTCTGTCAGGCGTAACCCGGCAAAGCCAAACACGACTGCCTGCCATGTGCCGCCCGCCGAGGCGCCATGCATGCCGTCCCGGGCATTGCCGCGCACATCGCGCAGGTCGGCGCGGACTGCACGGATGAAATGCTCATAGGCGTCTTCCGGTTTCCCTACCTCGCAAGCCATAATCGTCTGGATCGACGGTCCCAGGGAGGAGCCATAGGTATGGTCGGTGCGCGGGGTGTAGTAATCGTAATTCGTCTTCACCTGCTCGGCGCTGAACTCGTCGCGCAGCAGATATTGAAGCATCAATACGTCTGGCTGTTTGATCACCTGGGTCTCGTTGCAGCCCTCGATGCCAAACAGCACCTGTGCAGAGATCTCGCGCGGCTCGAGGGCTGCCAGGTTCACCTCCTGGCGCTGGTAGTAGCCCTCGAACTGCTCGATCAAGCCATCTTCCCCGATGGGGAGGTAGATGTGAGACAGTACCTCTTTCCATTTTTCGAGTGCTTCCGGTCCGAGGCCGAGCCGTTCGGTCAGCTCTTCTGCTCTTGCCGGTGCGTGGAGGCGCAGCCAGTCCAAAACGTCGAGCGCCGTCTGCAGGTTCCAGCGCGCCATGTAATTGGTATAGGCGTTATTGTCCACGTGGTCGTGATATTCATCGGGACCGATCACGTCACTGAACTCGTAACGCCTTTCCTCCGCATGCCACTCGGCGCGCGACGCCCAGAACTTGGCAGTATCCAGGACCAGCTCTGCACCCTGTTCGATGAACCAGGCGTCGTCGCCTGTGACCTTCCAGTACAGGCAGCCTGCGTAGGCGATATCCGCCGAGATGTGGATCTCGATATCTCCGGTCCAGATGCGGACCAGCGTGCCTCGCTCGGAAAAGTGCGGCACCCAGGTCGGGGTCACTTCCTCGCCTGTGCCCGCGCTCTCCCAGGGGAATTGGGCTCCCTCGAAGCCGTTCAGGCGCGCCTTCTCGCGCGCCAGGGGCAGGCGCTCGTAACGATAATTGAGCAGGTTGCGGGCAATGTAGGGCGCGGTGTAGATGAAGAAGGGCAACATGAAGATCTCGGTATCCCAGAACGAGTGCCCGCGATAACCGAAGCCGGAAAGAGTCTTGGCTCAAATGTTGACGCGATCGTCGTGGCGCGGCG
>DAITPI010000571.1:0-2561 GCA_036833655.1 Anaerolineales bacterium
TTTCTCTCAAACCGCCTGTTGCCCAACACGCGCTCCGAATTAGCAGTTCCCATGATCCTCGGTGAAAGGCTACTGGGAGTCTTCGATGTCCAGTCGGATGTTGTCGGACGCTTCAGCGACGAAGATGCCAGTATTTACACCACCCTGGCTGCCCAGGTGGGCGTTGCATTGCAGAATGCGCGCCTGTACATGGAACAGGCTGCCACCGTAAGCCAGCTGCGCGAGCTCGACCGCCTGAAATCGTCCTTCCTGGCAAATATGAGCCACGAGCTGCGGACGCCGCTCAACTCCATCCTTGGATTTGCAGACGTCATGCTGGAGGGCCTGGATGGTGAATTGACGGAGTATATGGATAACGATCTGCGCCTGATCCAGAAGAACGGCCAGCACTTGCTCTATCTCATCAATGATGTGCTGGACATGGCAAAGATCGAATCCGGACGGATGAATCTGAACCCGGAGAGGTTCGCGGTGCACGGCGTGCTGGAGGAGGTCATGGGCATTACGTCCAGCCTGGCAGGCGAAAAGAATCTCTCGATCCTGATCGATGAAAACTCGGATCGCGAGATCGAGATCTTCGCGGACAACATGCGGCTCCGGCAGGTAATGATCAACCTGGTAAACAACTCGATCAAATTCACAGAAAAAGGCCATATCCTGCTTTGTGCCAGGCTGCTCGACAGCGCACGTATCCTGATCACTGTGGAAGATACCGGGATCGGCATCCCGCCGGATCAGCTCGAAGCGATCTTCCAGGAATTCACGCAGGTAGACTCCTCCACCACGCGCAAGGTCGGCGGCACCGGTCTGGGCCTGCCCATCAGCCGCCGTCTGGTGGAGATGCATGGCGGACGGCTTTGGGCAGAAAGCACCGGCATCCCCGACCGGGGATCGAAATTCTTTGTAGAATTGCCTCTCGAAGCCAGGATCAC
The DNA here is from genome assembly GCA_036833655.1 of Anaerolineales bacterium. Lineage (GTDB taxonomy): Bacteria > Chloroflexota > Anaerolineae > Anaerolineales > Villigracilaceae > Defluviilinea. The sequence goes on from DAITPI010000571.1 coordinate 933, forward strand.
CGAGGTCGTCGAGAAGTAGAAAGCAAATATGGCAACCCCGCGATATCTCGAATGCAACCTTTGCAACCACCAACAACCCTATGAGGCGCTGGTCCCGGCCGTTTGCCAGGGCTGCGGCTCACAGTGGATGGAAGCACGTTACGATTACGATGCCTTCAAGCGTGAGATCTTGCGCGGGCTGCCCAATCGGCCATCGAACATGTGGCGCTACCAGGATGTGCTGCCGTTGAGTGATCCAGCCTCGATCGACCTGTACCCGGCCGGCGGGACTCCGCTGTGGCTGTCTCAGCGATTCGGCCCGGCGCTGGGGCACGCCCAGGTCTACATCAAAGACGAGCGCTACGGTCCGACGAGCTCCTTCAAGGATCGCCAGGCCGCCGGCGCGGTGGCTGCCATGCTCGAGAGAGGCGTCCGCGAGGCGGTCATTGCATCCACCGGCAACGCGGCGGTGGCGTATGCAGCCGCCTGCGCCCGGGCCGGGATCAAGCTCTGGGTGTTCATGACCAGCCTCGTCCCGCAGGAAAAGCTGCGAGAGGCAGCGCTCTTCGGGGCGGAGGTCATCCGGGTCAGCGGGAATTACGATCAGACAAAACAGATCGCGGGGCAGTTCGCCCAACGCCGCCATCTCCTGTTCGACCGGGGCGCCTCGTCCATCCCCGCGCGTGAGTCCATGAAGACCATTGCCTATGAGATCGTGGAACAATTGGGCTGGTGCGCGCCCGACTGGTATATCCAGGCTGTCAGCGGTGGACTCGGTCCTCTCGGCGTGGCGCAGGGCTTCAAAGAGCTGTACCACATGGGACTGATCGACAGGATCCCCAGGCTGGGAATCGTCCAGGCCGAGGGCTGCGCTCCCATGGTCAAAGCCTTTAAGGCGGGTAAGGATATTGCCGAGGCGGTCGTCCCGGAGACGAGCATCATCATTCTGTCAACGGGTGACCCCGGAAAGATGTATACGTATCTGTGGAGACTCACGCAGCAATTCGGCGGCGTGATGGAATCGGTAACCGATGCCGAAGCGTTCGCCTCCATGCGCTCGCTTGCCAAAAGTGAGGGCATGGCCGTTGAACCGGCAACCGCCGTCGCCTTCGCGGGCTTCGAAAAGCTCATGCGCAGTGGCGTCATCCGCCCGGAGGAGAAGGTCATTGTCAACTGCACGGGACACACCTTTCCCGTCGAAAAGCACGTCCTCGGCGACCAGTGGGCGGTGGACGTCCATATCAGCCGGGACCAATCCCCGGCCCCGCGCGAGGGCCTGCAGGCTGCGCTCGAGAACCTGGACGAGAAAACGACCACAGTGTTGCTCGTGGACGATAACGCCGACGATGCCTTGCTCATCCGCCGGCTGCTGGAGGGCCGCAAAGCCTACCGCGTTCACCACGCCCGCGATGGCTGGGAAGGCCTGGCAATGGCACGTCAGGAACTGCCGGATCTGATCGTCGCCGACCTGACCATGCCCGGGATCGACGGCTTCGGTCTCGTGGAAGAGCTAAAGCTCGACCCGCGCACAAAAGACATTCCGGTTGTGGTAGTTAGCGCGAAAGACATCACGCCGGAAGAGCGCAAGCGGCTGAACGGACACATCGAAGCCGTTTATCAGAAGGGGTCGCTGCCGCCCCGCAGGTTTGT
>DAITPI010000572.1:0-2517 GCA_036833655.1 Anaerolineales bacterium
TTTTCCGTCCTCCCGAGAGTGCATCGGGACGATGTGAGCGGAGGTCGAGCATCTTTCGAGACCGTAGTCGAAGGACATATTTTCCATTGATCTGCACTTCGACTGCGCTCCTCGAAAGGCGCTCGTCGCTCCGCTCAGCGCGAGGAGTTACACATAATGCAGCGCCTCGGAGGGCTCACGTCGGGAGGCAATGACGGCAGGAATCAGGGCGGCGAGCGCAGCGATCGCTGCCACCACGCCTGCACGCCAGAACAATTTACTGACTCCCAGGGTGGGATAGACGCGCCCGCTGATCAATGCCATATACTCGGTAATGCCCGCGAACTGGCTGTAATCCATGCCGACTTTGCCAAGGCTGAGATTCGTTGCCAGCCCCAGCGCTATGCCTGCGATCACGCCCACGATGCCGATCAGGGTGCCCTCCAGGATAAAGGTGGTCGCGATCTGGCGGGGCTTGAGCCCCATCGCGCCGAGCAGGCCGATCTCCCGCGTCCGCTCATAGACGGCCATCAGCAGCAGGTTCAGGATGCCAATGCCCGCAATCATCACAATGATGACGCTAAAGATGTCCATGACGATGCTCTTGCGGCCAATGGCGTTGCCCAGCTCGGGATAATTCTTCTCCCACGATTCCACCTCATAGCCGGGCAGGGCGGGGGTGAGGGCCGCGACCACGTCCGCCTCAGTGCCAACCTTTTTCAAGGTGATCTGCACTTCGGTGGACTGATCGCGCAACCCGAACAGGTTCTGCGCCTCTGTGAGAGAAATGTAGGCATTCGCTTTTTCGATGGTGGGAATGCCGACATCGTAGACGCCAATGACGGTCATCGTGCGCTGGCGGTTCTGTTTATGGATGTCGCTGCCGACCATGGTGATGCGGTCACCGATGTCGAGAGACAGCGCCTCTGCCAGCCCCTTGCCGATCAGGATCGAGTCCTCATCCGACGGCTCGAGATAGCGGCCAGCTACGATGTGCTCGGCGATCAGGCTCACGGGCGCTTCTGCTTCGGGCTCGATGCCGATAATGCTCATCGGGAAAGCACCTTCGTGATTGCTGACCAGACCGCCCGTCTGGATGCGGCGCGCCGCGGCGACCACATCCGGTTGGGCTAAGGCAGCCTGCACGACCGCCGCGTCGTCCTTCAGCGGCAGGAGCGGATTGCTCTCCACTTTTTCGCGGTAGCCGGCGGCATGCACCTGGACATTGCCTCCCAGGACGCGCACGGCGTTCCCCGCGATGGCATTGTTGAAACCGTCGAGCAGACCGTCGTACATCATCATCATGGCCAGGGAAAGTCCCATCGCCAGCACGATGATTACGGTACGGCGGCGGTGCCGCCAGATGTTGCGCCAGGCAAGGCGCAGGTATAAAGTCATTGTCATTTCCTTTCTACAGGCTCGGCGTGAATTCCGATTCGGTTTTCCGCAAGCCATACTCCATGACATACAAGAGCTTATCGATGGTTTCCTGTGTTTTTGGCGAGCGCATCCATTTCAGGATGTCTTTTTGCTTCATGCCCTCGCTCAAAACATAGGTGGTGATTGCGTTGCTCCAGGTTTCCATGACCATCACGGCCAGCTCCACATCCACACTGGGGTCCACTTCGCCGCGGGCGATCGCCTGCTTGATCATCTCGGCGAGCGCCTTCGTGGTCTTTTCACGATAGCCTGCCAGATTCTTGCCGTAATACAAGCCTTCGCCCAGCAGCACTCGCCAGGCAGCCTGGATGACCCGCGGGTGCGCAAGCCCGAACTCCATGCCGGTTTTGACCATCCAGCGGAAATACTGGAAGGTGTCCATGTTGTTGGCCGGTGGATGCTTGTCCTTGAAAAAAGCCAGCTCTTCCTGCTCGACCAGGTCGAGCATATGCTTGAAGACGTCCTGCTTGTCTTCAAAATACTGGTAAAAACTTCCCTTGGCGATGCCGCTGTTCTTGACGATGCGATTGGTGGAGGCGTTCTCCAATCCATATTCCGCAAATTCCTCGGTGGCGGCATTCATGATTGTTTCCCGTTTTTCGTGGGGGAGGTTGAAAAAAGTTTGCTTGGGCATGCAATGTGACCTCGAGGTCATATGACCTACAGGTCACATTATAGGACTAATTTTGTCCGCGTCAATATGAGCAATGTCACTATCTGGAATTTCCAGACTCGCGGTTTGAGGCGCTATCTCCCCCGACGCCGACATAAATGTCGCGGCACGTAGAGCGACACTTATGTCGCTAATGTATCTTTACGAGAGAATAACCTGGTTCTTCCCAGCTTTTCTCCGGTCAATTTCAGTATCAATCCTGCCCGCCAGAACGCGACCGCTGCCATGCCGTGCGCCAGGACCGCAAAAAGCGGCGGCGTTTGGAGCGTGTAATAGGTCCAGCACTCGCGGGTGGTTCCCCACAGCTCGAGATAGTAGCCGAGAGCCGAGCCGGCAATGAAGGTCAGCAGCGCGTAACGATGATCCGTGGGGGTCAGGATGAGCAGCAGGCACAGTCCCAACGCGAGCCAGGTATAGGACTTGTC
>DAITPI010000573.1:0-2500 GCA_036833655.1 Anaerolineales bacterium
CAGGCGAGGGTTTTGGCGATACAATCGTCAAAACCCTCTTTTTGTTTAATCATGGTAAACCAAAAATCGCTTCAACACATCTTTGCGGAACTGCCGTTGCCATTCTGCATGTTGAATATCCCCGATCGTCCGATCACGGGGATTTCCATCGATAGCCGCACTGTCCGGCCCGGTCACCTTTTCGTGGCGATGCAAGGCGCTTCGGCAGATGGGCATGATTACATCCCCGAAGCCATCGAGAATGGCGCCGTGGCGGTTGTAGGGGAGCGCGAGCTTGGCGCGCTGGCTGTCCCTTACATCCGGCTCGAGCATCCGCGCCGCGCTCTGACGTGGATTGCCGCTGCGTTCTATGACTGGCCCGGTCGCAGGCTGACCGTGGTTGGCGTGACCGGCACAGACGGCAAGACCACGACCACGAACTTGATCTACAAGGTTCTCATGGCAGCCGGGATCAGGGCGGGCATGATCTCGACCGTTAATGCTGTGATCGGCGATGAGGTGCTGGATACAGGCTTCCACGTCACCACACCCGATGCCCACGATGTGCAGAGGTATCTCGCCCAAATAGTCGAGGCAGGCTTGACCCATGTCGTGCTGGAAACGACCTCTCACGGCTGGGCGCAGTATCGCGTGGACGCCTGTGAATTCGACATCGGCGTGGTGACCAATATTACGCACGAGCATATGGACGAGCACGGTACTTTTGAGAATTATCGCGCCGCGAAAGCCCGGTTGTTCTCCAGCCTGGAGATCACCTCGGAAAAGCCGCAGGGCAATCCACGCCTGGCGGTGATCAACCGAGACGACCTGAAGTCCTTTGATTTTTTGAACGAATTCATCAGGGTCAGAAAATTGAATTATGGGTTGAGCGACGGGGCGGATATCCGGGCAGTGGATATCGAATACAACCCGTCCGGAATCCATTTCACGGCGCGGAGCAGAGACTTCCGCATTCCGGTTTCGAGCAGGCTGGTCGGTGCGTTCAATATCTTCAACTGTCTGGCGGCGTTGACCGCCACAGTCTACGGTCTGAAGATCCAGCCGGAGATTGCCGCGCAAGGGATCGCCTCTCTGGAGGGCATCCCGGGTCGCATGGAGCGGATTGCCATGGGACAGGACTTCACCGCGATCGTGGATTTTGCGCATACGCCGAATGCGTTGAAGGTTTCGTTGGAGGCGGCGCGGGAGATGCTCACCCCCTCCCGGCCTCCCCCAAATCCGACGATGAGCGCTTGGGATGCAAGTCCAACAGTAAACCTGTCGGATTTGGGGGAGGTGCCCGCCGAAGGCAGGGCGGCGGGGGCGGAGGGACGTGTCATCGTGGTCTTTGGCTCAGCGGGATTGCGGGACAAAGCCAAGCGGCGCATGATGGCGGAGATCTCTGCCGAGCTGGCGGACCTCACAGTGCTGACCGCGGAGGACCCCCGTACCGAATCGCTGGAAGGAATCCTCGAAGAAATGGCAGCCGGGGCGCGATCCCGAGGGGGAGTGGAGGGCGAGACCTTCTGGCGCGTCCCGGACCGGGGCGAGGCGATCCGGTTTGCTTTGCGCCTTGCCCGGGCGGGCGACATCGTCCTCTCCTGCGGGAAAGGCCATGAGCAATCCATGTGCTTTGGCAAAACAGAATATCTCTGGGACGATCGGACTGCCATGCGCGCAGCTCTCGCTGAGCGTTTGCATATCCCGGGCCCGCAGATGCCGTACTTGCCCTCCCGCGATCAGTCCGAAACGCAATGGCTGGGTGGCGCATGATCCACATTTTGCAGCGTGAACAGAGGATCCCGGCCAGGCTGGAAGACGTCTGGAGATATTTCTGTGATCCGAGAAATCTGAACGAGATCACGCCTCCGGATATGAACTTCGAGATCGTCCGCGGCGGGGATGTGGCGATGTACCCGGGGCAATTGATCGAGTATCGTGTCGAGTTCGTCCGCGGCATCCGCTCGCCCTGGCTGACGGAGATCGCGCATGTGCGCGATTGCGAGTACTTTGTGGATGAGCAACGCCTGGGGCCGTACCGGTTCTGGTATCACGAGCACATCTTCGAGGAGATATCACCTGGGACCAGGATGACGGACCGCGTCACGTATGCGATTCCGTTTGGTCCGCTCGGCGATCTACTTCACCGCTTTTGGATCGCGCGGCGCCTGGATGCGATCTTCGAGTTTCGGAGAAAAATGATCGTCGAATTGTTTGGAGATACAAAATGAAGAACTGGGTCCAGCCTGTTACGCTCGTTGGCAAGCACGTACGCCTGGAACCTCTGACGGAGGAACATAGCGCAGGCCTGGCGGAGATCGGCCTCGGGCAGCCGTTCTGGGATTTTATGCTGTATGGAAACATCAATACCGTGGATGACATGCACAGCTGGGTGCTCGATATTCTCTCGCGCGCCAGGCGGGGCACGGACCTCCCGTTTGTCGCGGTCCATCTCGAATCGGGTCGTGTGGCAGGCGCGACCCGTTATCTGAATATCATGCCAAATGACCGGGGACTGGAA
>DAITPI010000574.1:0-2486 GCA_036833655.1 Anaerolineales bacterium
AGTTGAGTGGTTTGATTTCATTCATGGCATTCCTCCACGGTCATTATATCGTATACAAGCGGCTGTGTTTTACGGGCTGAACGTTTCGATTGCGCTGGCATCGCACAGCGCCGCCAACTCACGGACGGTTTTCTTCGTGACCGGGTGGACCAGGTCCGGGGCGATATCCATCAGCGGCAGGAGGACGAACGCCCGCTCGTGCAGGCGCGGGTGCGGGATCACGAGCAAAGGTCCATTCAGGACCAGGTCGTCGTAAAAGAGAATATCCATGTCGATCAGGCGCGGACCGTTCGGAAAGGATTCCTTCCGTCCCAGCGCCACTTCCAGGCGCTTGAGATGTTTGAGCAGCGCCTCTGGCTCCAGGTAGGTCGTTGCTCTCACCGCCTGGTTGAGGAACTTTGGCTGATCTTCATATCCCCAGGGCGGCGTCTCATAGACTTTCGACTTTGCCCGGACTTCCATTTGCGGGGTGAGGGAGCCAATTGCCTGCTTCAAGTTTCCGAGCCGGTCTCCAAGGTTGGAGCCAAGAGCCAGATAAACGGTGTGTTCTATCATGTTCTTTATCCAGGAATGGGATGATCGTCATAATGGCTGACCACATCCTCGGCGAGCCAGCCTTCAATATCCTTGTTCAGAAAGGCGTCTTCGGGCAGGCGCTGCACCAGGTCGACCAGAGCCAGGCGCACCACCTCGTAATGCTGATAAATATCCTGATCGGACCATGCGGCGTATTTTCGAACCAACTGGGTGTTGAACGAGTCGGTCTCGGGTTCCTCCCACGTGAAGCCGGGGCTATCCAGGATTCCGTTAATGACCCGGGCGCCCTCTTCCCACCAGCCGATGATATGCGCAAGTAGATCATGAAAATTGTCATAGCCCGCTGTGACGAGAAACTCCTGTTGTTTTTTGGGCTCCAGGTGCTGAAAATCTTCGACGTAGGAAGCCCAATTATTCTGGAGCATATCGAGCACCAGAAAACGGCTCAAGGCGACGAGATGCTCCCGGGCGTGGTGCAGAACGATCCCGTGCAGCCAGCCTCGCACACGGCGATTCTCGAAGACCGCTTCGTCCAGCGATTGGAGATCTGTTCCCATCTTCTGGCGCGTGCTCTCAAAGTGAGTCAGAAACTCGTTCTCCTCCCAGGGTTTGTATTTCGCAACCGCTTCGGCGTTGAAGAGGTCGAAGTCATATCTCCTGCGCTCGAAGGGACGTTCCTCCGCGATCGCGCGGATGATCTCCATCCCCTCCTCCCACCACGCCAGAATGTGCGCTAGCATATCCCGGAAGGATTCGTAACCCATCCCGGTGATCCGTTTCTTCTGTTCCTCTTCTGGCAGACGGTTGAAGCGGTCCACATACGTTCCCCACTCCTGTTCCACGTAGTCCAGGGCACGTTGCTTGCTAATCGACATCCGTAGCCTCCAGCGGTCCGCGCATTACCCAATTCTGAGACTTGACAGGCGTGCTATACTACATTCCAGTGTATTTTACTCGTTTACTGATCCGTGACAAAGGATGGCTTTCCGTGGATAGATATATGCAATTGGCTGTGGACCAGGCACGAGCCGCCCGGGCCGAAGGCAATTACCCGTATGGCTCGGTACTGGTGCGTGGAAGCGAGATCATTGGCCTGGGACGCAACCAGATGAACACCCAGAATGATCCCACCAGCCATGCAGAGATCGATGTCCTGCGGGCAGCCGGCTTGCAGCCGACCTACGCGGACACGGTCATGTATGCCAGTGCTTTTCCCTGCCTGATGTGCGCGGGACCCATTGTCATGCTGGGGGTTCCAGAGGTGATCGTGGGCGCAAGCTGGGAGGGATATGAGTCCTCACGGGCGTTCCTCGAATCGCATGGGGTGAGACTTACGGTCCTCGAGCTGGAGGAATGCAAGCAGTTGCTGATCTCTCCCGATGCCCCGCTCTCCGATCCCCGATAAGCCTACGCGGGCAGATCTACTTGCCGCACAGAATAAGAAGGTACGAGATGTCATCGCGCCGGATCTGGACGTGCTCTTCTGCGGCATCAACCCGGGATTGTATTCCGCGGCAACCGGTCATCACTTTGCCCGCCCCGGTAACCGCTTCTGGCCCACGCTGCACCTGGCAGGCTTTACGCCGCGTCGGCTCCATCCCAGTGAGGAGCGCGAGTTATTGGTCTATGGCTACGGGATCACCAACCTTGTCCCGCGGGCGACCGCCACGGCAGACCAATTGTCTCCCGAAGAACTGGTAGCGGGTCGCAGGCGGCTCGAAGCCAAGGTCAAGCGTTATCATCCGCGGGTGGTCGCGGTTCTGGGGATCAGCGCCTACCGGACGGCATTTGGCCGTAAAGATGCGACGCTCGGCAGGCAACCGGAGGGGTTGGCGGATGCGCCTGTCTGGGTGCTTCCGAATCCCAGCGGACTGAATGCACATTATCAGCTGTCAGATCTGGCGGAGCATTTTCGAGAGCTGCGCGAGGCGCTAATTTGAGCTGCGATT
>DAITPI010000575.1:0-2475 GCA_036833655.1 Anaerolineales bacterium
ACGGTGAAGTAGACCTAGCCCAGCTTCTGGATCCAGGGGTGCCCGGGGCTCGTAGCGGTCAATGCCCAGCGTAGCCAGGCGCGGCGCTCGGGGTCGAGCCGGGGCACTACCCGTTCGAAATCTGCCTCATCATTCGGACGGTTTCGGCCACTGGTGTTCTTGCTCTTAGAAAGCAGCACCAGCTCGGGCGCGAGATAGGGGATGCCACTCTCGGTGCTCAGGCCCATTTTTTCGAGCGAGCGGACCACGATCGGCTCGCGGCGATATGCCCATACATCCCGGATGTCGGTCAGCAGGAAGTCGATAAAGTCATCGCCGCGATGCGCGTGGACTTGATGGCGCGGCAGCTCCAGCTGCATATGGAGCGGCCAGGGCTCCAGGCGGTTCTCGAACGGGGTGATCAGGGTCCAGCCACGCCCCGTCAGATGCCGCTGCAGATCCATCTGCGCCCGGCGCGGCACGACCACGTCCACATCGTGATGGACGCGGCTGACCTTCCCCAGGAACAGGTCGAGCGCCCAGCCACCGGAGATGTACCACAGCATCGGGGCGTCTCGTAGTTCGTGCGTAACGCTCTCCACAGGGGAAAATTGGCGCTCCGCGATCCACCACTCACGAGCTGCAGGCAAAAGGGACTCGATGAGCTCAGACGATTCCCTGGCCGTGTTCCTTTTTCTCAGCGAGAGATCTTCTCGTACGGCGTTATCGCTACGCAGGTAATCGCGCAATACGAGGAAGTCAGACCACCGTTCACTGCCCGACTCCACCAGGAAAAGCTGGAACGATTTGGACTCATGCAGGAAGCGCTGCTCGGGCTCCGATTCGTATCCCGCCACCGCGCGGTAGCCAATTGCTTCCAGCCTGGAGCTCCAGCTCGCATCCAGAGGGAAGGGCGCGACCGCCAGACCAATATCCACACAGGGGGAACCGTACAGACCCGGCACGCTGGTTGCGCCGATATGCTGGATCGCCTCGACAACGCCACCCTGCCCGACTTTGCCCAGTGCCTGAAGGAGGCGGTCACGTTCCGTCTCATATTGCTCATCCCAGTGCCGTGGTTGAGCGCTCATCAAGCCACCTCCGCCGGATTTCGATACGTCACTGCCGAATAGAACTCGTTCAGGAACCGGGAGGGCATTGTTGCCAGCAGCCGCGGCTCGCTAAAGCCGGCGCGCGGGGCCAGGTCGCAGAATGTATCGAACGATAGAGGGTAGGGCACCCACGGATTGCCTGAATCCACGTTGTACTCCACGAGCAGCAGCGCACCGTTCAGTTTCAGGAAGGAGCGCACGTGCCGCAATACTTTGAGCTTGTCCTTGAAGAAATGCAGTGAATTCGCCATCAGAATCCCATCGAGCGGAGGCAGGGAGAGGGGTCCCGTGAAATCCGCGCGAACGGTGTGCACGTTCTGTGAGGTGGTAAAGCGCTCGCGGTGATCCTTCTCGAGCTCCCGGAAGCCGCGCGAGTCCTTGTCCACCGCGTAAATGTTGGCATGCGGACCCACGATCTCACGCAGGGCGAGCGTGAACGCACCCGAGCCTGCGCCGAGGTCCGCCCAGACCCCGCCTGCAGGCAGGTCGGCTGGCTTCAGGAGACTGACATGATCGGCGTGATCCATTGCGGGATGGTATCATAAAAACCGGGAGATCATCCCGGCATTTTTCAACCGGCGTATAATCTGCTGGGAAAATAGAGAAAGGACTTATCGTTATGATGAATAATCGACAGCTGGCTGAGACATTTACCATGATCGCCGATCTACTGGAGATCAAGGGAGAGATTATCTATAAGACCCTGGCGTATCGCAAGGCTGCCGATAGCCTGCTGGGATTGGGGCGGGAAGCCTCCGAGTACTGGAAAGAGGACAGGCTGGAAGATATTCCGGGCGTGGGGAAAGCCATTGCAGAGAAGATCGACGAGCTGCTACGTACCGGTACATTGGAGTTCCTGGAAAAGCTGAAGAAAGAAGTGCCGCCCGGACTGGTGGAGTGGCTGCCCATCCCCGGGCTCGGACCGAAGCGCGCGGCCATGATCTGGAAGACGCTGGGCATCACCAGCTTCGCGGAGCTGGAAGCCGCTGCCAGGGAGGGGAAGCTGCGCGGGTTACCGGGCATGGGCGCAAAGTCCGAAGCCGCCATCCTGGAGGGGATCGCATCCCTCTCGAGGCGGACGGTGCGGATTCCTCTGGGACGCGCCTACCCCATCGCCCAGGCGTTGATCGAAGAGCTCAAAAAGGTCAAGGGGGTTGTCGAGGCGGAGACTGCCGGGAGTCTGCGGCGCATGCGCGATACCGTCGGCGACCTGGATATCCTCGTGGCGTCGAAGGATCCGGCCGCGGTCATGGATGCCTTTGTCAAGCTGCCGCGCATCCACCGGGTGCTGGGCAAGGGACCGACCAAATCCAGCATCGAGTTCCACGATGGCTTGCGCGTGCAGTTGTGGGTACATCCGCCCCAAGAGTTCGGTACCGCCCTG
>DAITPI010000576.1:0-2468 GCA_036833655.1 Anaerolineales bacterium
CAGGTCGCTCTGGGATGAAGGTGTCGGACATGGGGCGATTATACCTTTTGCCAGCCAGAGAACACGCGTGGATGACCCGGGGTTTCTTCCACAGACAGGGCTATGTTAAACGCTGGTCACACACCTTCCGAAACCCGCAACGCGTACAGCGCGACGCCTGTTCGTGCGAGCGCGGCACATCCCGTTTATGTTCGTCCCGTTTCATCTCGGCGAGCAGATCCAGCAGGGAGGCTTCAAGCTCCTGGGTGTAATCGATGGCAAAATCGCGGTCGTTGTAATGAATAATGCCGTAGGGCGGACGTTTGCCGTAGGTCTTTTCCACCAGCAGGCAATACGACGCCACCTGATAGGTATGAGAATCGTACGGCGAGTCGGGGGCGCGACCCGACTTGACCTCGACCGGGATGATCACGCCGTTCTGCTCAACCAGGTAATCGGGCTTGCCCGTCAGACCGAGCGCCTGATAAAAGAGCGGCTTCTCCAGCTTTCCCCAGCCGCGCGTGTCGGTATAGACGACGCGTCCATCCGGCAGCCCGGCAGCTTTGCGCTGGCGGTTGGATTGCCAGAAAAAGAGGATGGCAAGCAGAACGAGGCCGAGAGCAATATATAGCATGAAGATCAATTCACCGGAGTGCCGCGAAGCCAAAATAATACACGGGCTCAGCGCGCAGGCTCCCCTGCAGATCGGGATGCACTTCGATCCGGGGCCTGGTTGTCATACGATACCCCTCTGGGATGTCCACATAGATCTCGAACAGGGTTTCTTCACAGCCCGGGATCGAGACCAGCAACTGCACATTCCCTTCTTTGCCGGTGACGCCCGGCCAGCTCACATCCGCGAGCCGGTTGTCGATATCGTCCACATGAACGCGGACATCCGAGAGGGGTCCTTCGCCGGGGCTCAGCTGCCCATCGCCATCCACGTCGATCCACGTCCGGGCAGATGCCTGCCAGGCGCAATCGCCAAAACCACCTATCCGCAGCAGGTGTTGAAGTGCAAAGAAGAACATGGCAGCAACGGTGAAGACGGTAATCAATATTGAACCCAAAAAGAATTCAAGCAGTCTACTCATGGGAACCGTTACAGTTTATAGAATTTGTGCCGTGCAGTACGCCACCAGCAGGATCAATGCCAGAAGAAGCAGGATCATCCCCAGCGAGCGCGTGAGACCGGCTGCCAGGACTTTGCGCCCATGCTGACGGTGGATCTCGGTCCCTGCCGCGAGCTCCGCCTGGTTTTCGGATTCGAATCCCTGCTTGCGGTACCACCAGGCGCGGCGGCAGTAGAGGTAGTTTCCAATGTCAGAGGAGCGGATAACGGACATGCTTTTTCACCACTGGTTGGGCGTAGGAGGACCAAGTATAGCACAAATTTTCTAATTTTCCGGCATTCACCGTGAGGTTCTTCCGTTTCTGCCGTGAAGGGCTGCCAGATTTAGGGGTGAGAGCGTGCGTACGCACGCTCTCACCCCTAAATCTGGGTATCTGTCACGGAAAATCCTGGAGAGCCCACCGTGATGGGAGTGCCCAATTTCGAGGATACACTTGCCCAGGTCATCCTTCACTCCCCGCAAAGCGGGTCGTTCCGCATGACCTGAAGTTTTCGAGGCTGGACACTCCCCTTCGCGCTTTGACTAAGCTCCGCGCGAGGTGTTGTGAAATATTTCCCACCCCCCTTGCGAAAACTTTCCTTGAAGCAGATGCCCAGGCGAGGATAATAAAAGTGAAGTTTGAAAAGGAAACGATGGCATTAGAAAAAGCACGCGACAGTAGGGCTGCGGAGGTGTGGAATGGCTGATGAGCTGCGAGTCAAATTCTGGGGTGTGCGCGGGAGTCATCCGGCGCCCGGCGCGGGGACCGTCAAGTATGGCGGAAATACTGCCAGCGTGGAAATCCGTGCGGGCGGGCGAACGATCCTGCTCGACGCCGGGACGGGAATCATCCCCCTCGGCCGCGAGCTGGCACGTGAACATATAAAGGAAATCGTCCTGCTGTTCAGCCATCTGCACCACGATCACATCCAGGGCTTTCCCTTCTTCCTGCCTGCCTATCTTCCCGGCACGCAACTGCACGTCTTTGGTCCCGGCGGAACGCCTGAGACGCTGCGCCGTGTTTTGGAGCAAAACCAATCGGCAGAAATCTTTCCCGTCAGTCTGCGCGATATGGCTGCCTCGAAGAATATCCAGTCGGTGCCTGAGTCGCAAATGATCCTCTGGGACGAAGCAGGAGTCCGGGTGGTGGACTCTCTGGCTGGCTGGCGTGAGGACTCTGTCCTCATCCGGATCCACAAGTCCTCCGCGCATCCGGGCGGAGTTTATATCTATCGTATCAGCTGGCGTGGCAAATCCGTTGTGTACGCAACCGATACGGAGGGGTATGTGGGGGCAGACCGGCGTCTGGTGCAATTTGCCAGGGAAGCAGATGTGCTGATCCATGATGCCCAGTATCTGGAACAGCATTACCGCGGA
>DAITPI010000577.1:0-2461 GCA_036833655.1 Anaerolineales bacterium
CGGGGCAACGTCGATCCGGGTCTCCTCTGCCAGGGCAGTGATCGCGGGCTCGTCGCGGAGGTCGATGCCGCGCTCCAGAGCGAGCCAGGTGATCGCCCGGTACATGACACCCGTGTCGAAAAAGAGATAACCGAGGGAGTTGGCAAGCCGCAGCCCGATCGTGGATTTGCCCGAAGCAGCAGGACCGTCAATGGCGATGATGGAGGGAAGGTGAGAAGGCATGGGATGCATGTTGAGGGGCACGATACATTGTGCCCCTACGGTTGTTGCGATGTCTGGCGGGCATCGGGGAACAGATCGTCGCGCGCCCAGAGAATGATGGTCTCGCTCTCGCGCGGCAGCTGGCGAAATACCAGCCAGCGGATCCAATCGGGCGCGGTGATGTCTTGCCAGAGCGGCGTCTGCCGCCAGGTGAAGTCCTGGCCGCGATAGGCAGAAGGCAGGCCGAGATCCTCCATCATTGGCGTGATGACAAGGGGCGGCGCGACCTGCCGGTCGAGCGTGGCGACCACTTCGACCGGACGATCGCGCAGGCTCCACTCGAGAGCCGGCGAATCGATGTCCATGATCGTCACCGGCTGGGCATCGATGTGACCGAGGCTGAACTCCGAGACATCGTCCACGGTGGCAAGCAGCAGCCTGGCCTGCGCGGGGGTCGAATCGGGCGACCAGAGCTCCACACCGGTCTGCAGACGGACTCCGCTGGCTCCCCAGGCTGCACCGAGTGCATACACACCCAGGAAGATGACAAACGCCCAGGTCATCCCGAGCCAGGCCGTGCGCGTGGACCAGCCGAATGCCACAAAGGCAATACACAGCGTGAGGATCAAAAACGCGCCCAGCAGAATCACATAGGAGGCACCGGCAAGCTGAAGGGTCTGGCCAAAGAACGGCAGCGGCGTCGTGGCGAGCTGACCACGCGGATCCATGGCAATCTTCGCCAGGTCGAACCAGATGTAGGCGAGCAGGATCAGGAGAACCAGCACGACCAGACCCACTTCCACCCGTTCCTCGGCAAAAATATGGAGCGCACGCGAAAGCTCGAGCGACCCCAGCGTCAGCAACGGAATAATGACCCAGACGAGCTCGCTGGTCTGGCGATAGAAGATCGCCAGCAGGAGCGCTACCGCCAGCCAGATGCTGATACGGACAATGCGCCGGCTCTTCATGCGGTAGCCACGGACCAGAGAGAGAATGGCAAGAAAAACCCCCAGCGGCTCGTAGACCAGCAACGCCAGCAGCGTGCGTCCCGGGGTCATCGGCGAGGCCGCGACCCAGCCCTTGAGATAAGCAGGCAGGGCCGAGAGCCAGGCGCTGAGCCCGTTTGGCGAAAGGAAGAAGAGCGTGCCGCCGATCAGGACAGTCACGAGCAGAGCGAGAAGCGCGGGGCGGTATTCAGTGAGTTGTAACTGGTAATTCGTAATTGGCGGTTGGGGATCAGAGATTGGAGATTCCCCGGTTGTGGGCTCCTCAGCGGATTTGGCTTCCATGCCTTTGAGAAATACCCATGTCAAGCCCAGTACCAGCAAGCCTGCCCAGAGAGAGGGCCCGGAGAGCAGCGCAAGCCCGGCAAAGACTCCGGCCGGGATCAGGCGACGGTATCGCCACATCCCCCAGGCGAAGAGCAGGAAAGTCACCGCCATGATCGTCCCGTTTGCCTGGCGGGAAAGCGCCACGAGGCCCGGATCCACCGCAAACAGGAATGCCAGGATCAGCGCGGGACGCGGCTTGATCTTTTCCCGGAAGTACAAGGGAGTGAACACGAGCGCGCTCCCGACCAACGCCGGGACAAGGCGCGCCATGAAGTTGGTGCTCTCGATCACGGCGAACAAGACACTGGTAAGCAGGATATAGCCGGGCTGCGGTCCAAGCAGGGGCGCCTGACCCTGGGCGAGGTGCAGAGCCTGCAATGCCAACGTCGCCTCCGAGTCGGTGAGGGGCGAGGCGCCAAGCTGGATGAGGCGAAAACCCAGGGCTATGAGAAAGGCTAGCCAGTACAGCCAGCCTTCATTCTTGATCGGGGAGGAATTCATAAAAGTATTTTACCCTTGATTATTATGTATACGTCCTCTGTACAGATCGCTAGGGCGCTGCATAGATCGTTACATTGCCCTGCTGGAAAACTGGCTTGAGGAAATCGTTGAATTTCTTCTCGTTGACCGGATACGTGCTGCGCTCCAGATTGCCGATGTAAATGTAACGGATATCATAGCGGTCGATAATTTCCTGCGTCGCGTTCCAGTCATCGCTGGTGTAGAGCGTCTGGATATCCTGCTGGCGCGTGCCCTGTAGCGCCTGGTCACGCCACTGGCCTTCGTGGTTGCCCCAACCCAGCACCGTTGGCAGACCTGTGTAAATAGAAATGCGCGCGTAACTGGAATAAGCGCCGCCGACCGCCTCGGCGACCACGCCATCGGGCGCGGCGCGCAGCCACTCCATCGCGGCGGCTTCATCCGGGTTC
>DAITPI010000578.1:0-2459 GCA_036833655.1 Anaerolineales bacterium
CATTGCGAGCCCCGAGGCTGAACGGCCGAGGTGGCGAAGCAATCTCCTATGATCAAGCATGAGATTGCTTCTGTCGCGCGAGGCTCCCTCGCCATGACAGAAAACAATGGAGCATTATGGCAGATCAATTTTCATTACGTGTTTATTCTTATCTCGACCGAATGCAGCCGCAGTACGCGGCGTTCGTTGGCACGATCACTCAGGGTGACCTGCCGACCGAAGGCATGGCATCGCTCTACGTGGAAGTGGCTCCGGGCAACGAGGTCTTCCGCCTCGTAGATATTGCCGTGAAATCCACCGAAGCCAAACCCGGCGCCCAGATCGTCGAGCGCGAGTTCGGTATGTTCGAGGTCCATTCCCGTACGCAGGCCGAGGTTCTCGAAGCCGGGCGGATCGTCCTGGACCGGCTGGGATTGCATATCTCCGAGCGCATCAAGCCGTTCATCGCCTCGGTGCAGATCATCACGAACGTGGACCCCTACCAGGCGCAGCTCTTGAATCGTTTCCGGCGTGGCTCGATGCTTGTCCCCGGTGAGACCATGCTGGTCTTGGAATGCGCCCCGGCTGCCTACATCAACTACGCCTGCAACGAGGCAGAGAAGGGCGCCAACATCAAGATCCTGCATGTTTCCTCTGTCGGGCGCTTCGGACGTATGTGGCTCTCCGGATCGGAAGCCGAGATCCTGACGGCGCGTAACGCCGCGGTCGCCGCGCTGGAAGGACTTGAGGGCAGACCGGAAAAATAGCTGGGCATTCGGAGTCGAACGACACCCGTTGTTCAAGGTCTGGTCCCGCAGGGACTGCCGCTCTGCGGTGTTCGCAGAGACTTTCACTCTCTTTTTGAGGATTTGCTTATGGCAAAGATCTTTTACACCGAACGAGACATCGACGATCTAAAGGCGCGCGGCGTCACCAGTATCGATCTCACCGACAACGTGGTGCTCACGGATCTGGCGGTCGAGCGCGCCTTCAAGCACGGCATGAAGATCAATCGCGTCGAGCAATCCGCGCCACAGGCGACCTACAGCCCATCGGTGAACACGTACGCGGCGTATGCGCGCGAAGCGCGGCGCGAGAATCCCTCGGACGCGGAGCTCAAGCAGAGAATCCGCGCTGCCGTGCTGGCGAAGCTCAACGGGCAGGTGGACGAGCGCCTCCTGGATGCTGTCATCACGCGGGTGCTTGCCGGAGTGAAGTAGGGGAATGGCAGATTCCAGGAATCGAATGTTGTAGACGTTATCACTACACATTTACTGGTTTTTCGTTATACTCTTTGTATGGATTTATCAGCGGCTATCCATTTGCTGGGCGACATTCTGGGGGAGGTGATCAGCGAGCTCGAATCACCGGAATTATTTGCAGCGGAGGAACGCATCCGCTCCGCCGCCAAAGAGCGCCGGAGCGGTAAACAGGCGGCCGCAGACCAGCTAAGGGCGGAGGTCGAGGCGCTGGATACCAACGCCGCTCGAGCCGTTTCGGCGGCGTTTACATCCTATTTCGATCTGGTAAACCTGGCAGAAGAATATCAGCGCGTGCAGCAGTTGCGCGAGCGTGAAAAAGCCCTCGCTCCCCGGCCACTCAACGAATCCGTTGGCGATGCAATTGCCACTCTCAAACGGGAAGGTGCTACCTCGCAGCAGATGCAGGAACTGCTCGATCATCTCTCGATCGAGCTGGTGCTGACCGCCCATCCCACCGAAGCCCGCCGGCGTACTGTAACGGCCAAGATCCAACGGTTGGCGGGTCTACTCACGGAGATTGCCGACGAGCGCCTGACTCCCCGCGAGAAGGAGGCGAGACGCGCCGCCATTTATGCGGAGATCGCCAGCCTGTGGCTCACCGATCGCGACCGTACCGTCCAGCCGGCGGTGACCGACGAGGTCCGCACCGGCCTTTATTTTGTCGAAAATGTCTTCTGGGACGCGGTGCCTACTCTTTATGAGGATCTCGAGCGCGCGCTGGCGCTCCATTACCCGGGTGTGAAACCGCCCTCTGCCTGGTTGCGCCTTGCCTCTTGGATGGGCGGCGACCGGGATGGCAACCCCAATGTGACACATGTGGTGACCGCTGAGACGCTGCGTCTGCACCGCGGCCTGGCGGTGGAAAAACATCGCAGCACTCTGCAAGAGCTCTCGCGCCGCCTGAGCATGAGCGACCGGCGCCTGGCACCCCAGCCGGACCTCGCTGTTTGGATCGACTCACGGCGGCCGCTGCCAGAGCACGTCCAGTACATCGAGGAGCGTTACCCGACCGAGCGTTTTCGACTGGTCCTGTCCCTGCTGGCGAATGATCTGGCAGAAGCCTCCCGCGATGACATGACCGCCCGTCTGCTGGAGCGCACTCCACACCAGGCGCGCATCCGCACCGGGGACTTGCGGACGCCGCTCGAGATGATTGCCGCGGATCTGCCGGTCTCGCTGGCGCAAGCGGAGATCGAGGCGGCTCGCCTGCTCACGTAC
>DAITPI010000579.1:0-2435 GCA_036833655.1 Anaerolineales bacterium
CCCCGGATTGTACCCTTAACCTTTTTAGGGTACACTGTTTCGAAATTTTCTGGCAATGCATTGATGAGGTGACTTATGTCGGCAACTGAACTTTCCCCGCAGGGCACAGAGACCAAGCTAGTGCCGATCCGCCACGATGAGGGGTCAAAAAAGGCGCGTATCACTTCGATGGCCAGGGCGTCTACGGACTTCTACGGGGCGCTGGGGTGGATCGTTGGGTTACTCATTACTCTCCTGATTGCTCTTCCCGTTATCTGGTTTCTGACAACGAATGCTGCGCGCTCCAACCGCGACGAGATCCTGGCGCTCGGAATCGCCATCGCCTGGTGGTTTAACCCGCTCTCGCTGGGGGCTCTTGGCTACGTCGTGAGCAACTGGCGCGCCTGGCGTCTGTGGACCATCGTCGGATTGGTAATCTGGGCGGCGGTGAACCTGCTGGTTTCGATGGCGATCGTCTCCACGAACGCGCGCATTATGATCGTCAACGGCTTGATTGTCGTTGGCTATATTCTGCTGGCATTATTGTTCCTGTACATTCAGCTGCGTGTCTTTATCTGGGCTGCCTCGGGGCGACCGTTGCGCTTCTTCTTCGGGATCTTAGGCTGGGCTGCTTTTAACGGACTTCTCTACTGGGCAATCGTCAGTCCGGAAGTGCTGAACATCATCCTGGTCGTATTGAGCTTTGCTCTGCGGATCGTGTTTGCGATCGCCTTCGCAGTGATCCAGTTTGTGGCGATCTTCTGGTTTATGGCGCAATCACGCGTGGAGGTCATCCGTCCGGGCGACCCGAAGCAGGTCACCTTCGACGATTACAAGGGCCAGCCCAACCTAATCAAGATGGTCCGTCAATGGATCTCGCTGCTCTCCGATCGGGCGCAGTTCCAGCGGATGGGCGGTCAGTTCATCAACGGCTTGTTGCTCTACGGCGAGCCTGGCACCGGCAAGACGCTGCTGGCAAAAGCCATGGCAGGCGAGGCAGGCATTGCTTTTATCTCTATTGAGGGGTCTGGATTTCAAGCCATGTTCTGGGGTGTGGATGTGCTCAAGATGATCCGCTTTATTGGTCGGGCCCGCAAACTGGCGCGAGAGTATGGTTCATGTATTGCTTATATCGATGAAATTGATGCAGTCGGTGCCTCACGCGGCGGTGTGATGGGTGGTCAGACCGGCATGATGGGTGGCATGATGGGAATGGGCGCTGGTAGAGGTGCTCTCACTCGTTTGCTCTATGAAATGGATGGTATCAATGAATTATCCCGTTGGGAGAAGCTGCGCGCACGCTGGTACCAATTGCGTGGTAAGCCCGTTCCGCCGCGGGACTGGCACATCCTCTTTATGGGCTCGACCAACCGCCCCGATGTGCTCGACCCGGCGCTGACCCGCCCGGGTCGCTTTGACCGGACCGTTGTGGTCAACAAACCGGACCGTTCCGGTCGCCGTGAGATGGTGAAATATTATTTGAACAAGATCAAAACGGATGAGTCGGTGGATATCGAAGCCATTGTGAGCGACACCTCCTGGGCGACGCCTGCACGAATTATGTCTGCAATCACCAAAGATGCGGTTCGTCTGGCGTTGTTCGACGGGCGCGAACGTGTAGCGCAGCACGACATCGAGCTCGCCTTTCAGGAACAAGCGATGGGTTTGGAAAACCCCATCGAAGAAATGCAAGAAGACCAGCGCCGCCAGGTCGCGTATCACGAGGCCGGGCATGCGATCATTCAATATTATCTCCGCCCGGATCAGCGTATCGTGCGCGTGAGCATTGTCCGCCGTTCAGAAGCACTGGGGTACGTGCTGCCGGTTCCGAACTATGATATCTATGCTTTGCCTCTGCGCAGTTTCTTGGCGGATATCATGGTTTCCATGGCGGGACACGTGGCCACCAAAATTTTCCTCGGCGAGTACTGGACGGGCGCCACGAGCGATTTTCAGCAGGTTCGCGGGCGCTTGTGGCAGCTTGGACACTATGGCTATTTTGGTCCGCCCCTCGAATTCCAGCTGCAACCCGGAATGTCCATCGGCAAGGAGAAGACGGAAGTTGTTGAGAAATTCTGGAGGAAGCTGGAAGAACAAACAGAGCGGATCCTCATTGAGCACTCGGCCGAGGTCCATGCCGTCGCGCAAGCCTTACTCGACCGAAATGATCTGACAGGCAAGCAGTGCATTGAGATCATTCGCACTGCAGCTGCTAACAGCACACCGGTGGACAGTGAGTTGCTGCTCAGGTCGCTGGTGGAAGAGACTATCGTTACTGGCAAGAACGGCAAAGCCGAAAAGGAAAAGAAGCCGAAGACAAAACGTAAGACAGCGCCCAAGCTCAAGGCGCAGAACGATTAAGAAGGAAACTGGCTGGGATTGCGAAGCATCCCAGCCAGTTTTTTTTATTAGGGTGGGGCAGGCTCGCAGTCTACCAGGATCTAATGCTTGTCAGG
>DAITPI010000580.1:0-2434 GCA_036833655.1 Anaerolineales bacterium
CAACGTCCGGCGGGGAGCCGTTCCCTACATTTTCACCGTTAAACAGCATCGGAGCGTTATCCTTTTCTCCTTCACCGATGACGATGGTCCCGTTCATATCCACCGTTTGGAGGACGATCCGCATCGCATTGACCGCAGCCTGATCCGCCCCTTCTTTGTCGCCGCGGCCCATGAATCGACCGGAAGCCAGCGCCGCCGCTTCGGTCACACGCGCGAGTTCGAGCGCAAGGTTTCGTGTGGGATCACTATTGGATTCCATAAGACCTCCTCTATGGCATAAAAAACTTGATCAAGAAATAACCAATCGCGGCGCCCCATATCCACGAGTCAATGCGATCCAGAAACCCCCCATGACCCGGAAAGATATTGCTCGAGTCCTTGAGCCCACCCTGGCGTTTTAGCATGCTTTCACCGAGATCACCCAGCGGCGCAAGCCCGCCAATCACAAGCCCGAGCAGCCCGCCTTGCAGCGGATTGATGAGATCGTGCAATGGCTGTGGCCCAAGTGTTGAGAAAGCATAGGCAAAAAAAGCCCCGACGACGATAGAGGTGAACACACCCGCAAAATACCCTTCCCAGCTTTTCTTGGGGCTCAGGCGCGGGGTCATCTTGTGTTTCCCATACACGGCACCGAGCGAATAAGCCCCGGTATCCCCTGCCCAGACGATGGGCAGGACAAGCAGCCACCACCAGACGCCATCCGGCAGGGAACGCAGGTCAAGCAGGTACGATCCAAGCCAGCCGACATAGACAATCCCTGCAACGCTCACGCCAAAATCAAGCGCGGCCTGATCCCTGCCGCGTTCAAAGGCTAACACGTGGACTGTCATTGCCAGGAGCACCGCCAGCACAAACACAGGGATGGCAATCTCTGTAAAAAAGAAGCGTGCCGCTGCAATTACGAACACGCCTCCAACGGTGACGATTTCATGGGGTTCAGAGTGAACTGCGCGAAACAAACGAACGTACTCCCTCGCCGCGCCGACGAGGATAACCGCCATCAAAAGAAAATAAAACAGCCCGCCGTAAATGATCGCCGGCAGGCCGACCGCCGCAAGCACAAGGGCTGTGAATACTCGTCTAGGCATTGGAAGCCTCGTACTCGTTCGACGAGACCTTCCCGTAACGACGGTCACGCCCTGCAAATGTTTCCAATGCGCGCTGGTATTCTTCTTTATCGAAATCGGGCCAGTACGTCGGGGTGACGTACCATTCAGAGTAGGCGGCCTGCCAGATCAGGAAGTTGCTCACACGCAATTCACCCGAGGTTCGAATGATGAGATCCGGGTCAGGAACGCCGGCCGTATAAAGATAGCGACTCACCAGCTGATCGGTCACTTCTTCAACTGGGATCCCATCCTTCATGATGTTTTGAATGGCATTGACAATCTCATCACGCCCGCCGTAGTTGAAAGCAACATTTAAAACGAGACGATCGTTGTTCTTCGTCAATTCAATCGCATAGAGCACTTTTTCCTGAAGCGAGGGAGCGAGGCGCTCCAGGCGCCCGATGTGACGCAACTGCACCCCTTCCTTGTTCAATTCTGCCAGTTCGCGATCGATCACATCCTCCAGGATGTACATCAGGCCCTTTACTTCCTCCGGCGGACGCCCCCAATTCTCTGTGGAGAAGGCATAGATCGTAAGATACTTTATGCCAAATTCCACGGATGCGCGGATTACACGACGGAGATTCTCCGTACCTGCCTTGTGACCGGCCAAACGCGGCAGACCGCGTGAAAGCGCCCAGCGTCCATTGCCATCCATAATCATGGCAACGTGACGGGGAAGTCTGTCAGTGGGGATCTTGTGGGGAGGCTTTGTCATCAGCACTACTATAGTAACGATGTAGATCGTTGCTACACTTCCATGATCTCCGCTTCTTTCTTTTTGCCCAGTTCGGCAATCTCTTCAATATAGCGGTCAGTCAGTTTTTGCAGATCATCTTCGCCGCGTTTCAACTCATCTTCCGAGACCAATTTTTCCTTTTCAAAGTCGCGCATGTCTTTGTGAATATCGCGGCGGATGTTGCGGACGGCAACGCGAGATTCCTCCAGCCGGTGATGCACGTGTTTGACCAGGTCGCGGCGGCGGTCTTCAGTTAAAGGAGGCAGGTTCAGGTGAATGACCTTCCCATCATTATTGGGATTCAACCCCAGCTCTGAGGCCTGAATCGTTTTTTCGATCACTTTGAGCGTGGATGGATCGAACGGCTTGATCGTCAGCGTACGCGGTTCAGGAGCACTGATCGAAGCCAGTTGCATGAGGGCTGTTGGAGTGCCGTAATACTCAACCTGGAGTCTTTCAACGAGGCCCGGGCTTGCGCGGCCGGTGCGGACAGTCGCAAGGTCATCTTGGAGAACTTGAATGGCACCGCGCATACGAGACTCGGCGCTGCTGAGAATATCTTTTATCACCACAGCCTCCTGAAAGT
>DAITPI010000581.1:0-2429 GCA_036833655.1 Anaerolineales bacterium
CGCTGGGCTCGGGATCACAGGCCGCCCGGGCTGAACGCGGGCATCCAGCGCGAGCAGCTTCTCAGGGGAAGCGATCAGCGGATTGATATCCAGCTCTTTGATCCAGCGCTGCTCGGTGATCAGCTCGGCAAAGCGCACCAGCAGGCGCTCGAGCCCGGGCAGGTCCACCGGGTCACGGCCGCGCACGCCCTTCAGGGCAGCATAGATCTTGGTGCGCTCCATCATGCGGCGCGCCCGGGTCGTGGTCAGCGGGGGCAAGCCCAGCGCCCGGTCCTTGAAGACCTCCACCAGCTGCCCGCCCAGGCCGAACAGCAGGACCGGTCCGAACTGCGGGTCGATGCTGCTGCCGAGGATCAACTCGTAGCCTTCGAGCTTCGCCATCGGCTGGACGGTGACTCCCAGGAAGTTTCCGGGACCGGTCTTCTCGTTCACCGATTTCTCGATGCTCGCGTAAGCCTCGCGCACCGCCGGTGCGTCCGCCAGGTTGAGCTGGACGCCGCCCACGTCGGTCTTGTGGGTGATCGTTTCGGAGTGCAGCTTCAACACAACAGGATAGCCGATCGCCTCGGCAGCGGCAACCGCTTCGTCGGCGCTCCCGGCAATACGTGTCTCCACGGTCGGTATGCCATAGCAGGAGAGAAGCTGCTTCGACTCGTACTCCGTCAGGATCGTCCGGCCGGATTCACGGGCGTTCTGGACAATGCCATTTGCGCACTCGCGATCCAGTTCGCTTTGGGCCGGGTCGCCGACCGGTACGGGTGTTTCGTAGAGCAAGCGCAGATTTTCTGAGAAGTGCGCCATGTAATCGAAGACGCGCGCCGCCGTGTCGGGATACGGATAGGTGGGGATATTGGCTTTGTTGAGGATCGCCTCACCGGGTGCAACTTCGTCACCGCCCATCCAGGTCGCGATCACAGGTTTTCCAAGTGACTGCGCATACGGCTCCAGGATCTCGGCCGTCTTAGTGGGGTCGGTCATGGCTTGCGGGGTGAGGATGACCAGGATCCCATCGCTGTTGGGGTCGTTGGCGGCAATCTCGAGCGCCTTGGCATACCGCTCGGGGCTGGCATCGCCGATGATGTCTACGGGGTTGTTGTGGCTCCAGGCAGCCGGGAGCAGCGCATTGAATTTCTCCATAATCTCGGGCGAGAGCGGAGTCAACTCACCACCGTTGGTGATCAATGCGTCCGTGGCGAGCACGCCCGGACCCCCGGCATTGGTCAGGATGGTCAGGCGGCGGCCCTGGGGGCGCGGCTGCTTCCCCAGCACCTCTGCCATGTAGAACAGCTCCGCGATGCTGTTGACGCGCAGGACACCGCTGCGACGGAATGCCACTTCCAGGACCTCGTCGCTGCCGGTCAGGGAGCCGGTGTGCGACGCCGCGGCTTTGGCAGCGCCCTCTGTGCGACCGGGCTTGATGACGATAATCGGCTTGGTCAGTGCCACCTCGCGTGCCGCGGAGAGGAATGCCCGGGCGTTGCCGATCGTCTCCATATAGATCACGATGCTCTTGGTGTGCGGATCGTCTCCCAGGTAATAGATAAGATCGCTCCAATCGACATCCAGCATCGAGCCGACCGAGACGAAGTGACTGAACCCGACGTTCTCGCGCAGACTCCAGTCGAGGATGGCGGTGCACAGGGCACCGCTCTGGCTGATGAATCCAACGCTGCCGGGCCGCGCGATCGTGGTAGCAAAGGTGGCGTTCAATCCGCTGATCGGGCTCATCACGCCCAGGCAGTTCGGTCCAATGATGCGCATGTTGCCACGCCGCGCGTGTTCCAGGATCTGGCGCTCCAGCTCCGCGCCTTCCGGTCCGGTCTCTTTGAAACCGGCGGAGATGATGATGGCGCTCTTCACGCCGAGGTCGACCGCATCCTTGATAATGCCGGGAATGCTCGTGGCAGGCGTCACGACGACAATCAGGTCCACAACCTCGGGCACATCCGCCAGGCTGGGGTAGGCGCGGATGCCCAGGATACTGGCGCGCTTCGGGTTGACGGGATAGATGGTGCCGCCAAAGGTGCTGCTCAGCAAGTTCCAGACGATGGTGCGTCCCACGCTGCCGGGCGTCTCGGTCGCGCCGATCACGGCAACGCTCTTCGGGGCAAAAATATTATCCAGCGGCTGGCGTCCATAATGCAGCACGTCATGCGCCGGATCGAGTCCAGGAGTGACAACGATATCCATTTTGTTTTCCTTTTCATTCATCATAAATTCTCCTGAGGCGACAGCATAGTGAAATTTGTCACTAATATGGGGTGAAAAACACGATTTGGGGCAAACCTTATTGTATAACGTTTTATCCCTGCTTTTTCAGCGACTTTGGCAGCTAGAAAACGGCGAGCCTTTTGGCTAAAGATCTATCCGTTCTCCGTTCCTGAGCAGACGATAGTTCTGCCCGAGGCGCCCGGCCGCCTCGACGAATC
>DAITPI010000582.1:0-2400 GCA_036833655.1 Anaerolineales bacterium
AGGCATGGCTGCGTACGTTTGTCCGTCGGTCATGCGCCATTCCGAGATCATCAGAGTCTGGTCCACCGCCGGGGGATTGGCTTCCGGCTCACTCGGGTCAATGATGAACGGCGCGTACAGTCCCGCGCTGACCTGCACGTCCCCCTCAAAGTGCGAATGGTACATGAACGTGCCGGCAGGCCGGGCAGTGAATTCATATGTGAATGTCTCGCCAGGCTGGATCGGATCCTGGGTGACGCCGGGAACGCCATCCATCGCGTTAGGGACTTCAACCCCGTGCCAGTGGATTGTCGTCGGGTCGGGCAGTTCGTTCCTGATCACGATCCGCACCGATTCGCCCTCGGTGACGCGGATCATCGGCCCAGGTACGGTTCCGTTGTACGTGAATGCGGTAACAGTCACTCCATCCAGGATCGGCCATTGCACGGCTTTGGCAGTCAATTCAAAGACTTTCACACCGTTCTCTTCGCGAAATTCCAGCAATTGTCCGCCAACGGTTTCGGTGGCGGGCTGGACATCCGGAGCTGCGATCGGTTCCATCATGTGCGCGGCTTCCGGGTTATCAGCCATCATGCTGCCCGGTGTGGCGGTCAGCATTGGATTCGTCCCCATCGGCATATTCTGATTGTCCTCCCGGCGTGGAGCAGGCGCGCAGGCCGATAGAACCAGTGCAAAACTGACCAGGGCAGAGACCAGGAAATTCTTCATCGTTCCTCTCAAGAGTCGGGTTGGGTGTGGAATATACGGAAATCCACTGGCCCCCGCCAGCGCCATTTTACGCTAGCTCTTATAGGCAATTTGGCCTATCCGCCTTTTGCAGCAGGGAAAGGCAATTTTGCGTCGAGCGCGCTCTTGATGGCAGTTGTTATGCCTGCATTGGTTTTCTGGCCAGGCGAATCGACCAGCGTCAGCCATGTTTGCCCGTCATTGCCATGCAGGATTAATGTGGCTGGTTCCACTGCGTCACCATACACGAGCAGAACGAGCAATTGACAGTCGCACTCGCTTGTCCCATGATGAGGACAGTAACAACCTTCCAGGGCATGCCGCGCTGTATGCAAATCGAAAGTCTGCATGGCGCGTAGACCTGCCTGCGATAATTGCTTTTTTGTCCATTGCAAAGCTTCATCACAGGAACAGCGAATCTGACAAAAAGGAGAGAAGGTATTCATAAGCGCCTCTGATGTTCCCATTTTACGAAATCGTCCCATAGACTTGAAGAGCCTGCTGGCGTATTGGCAGGTAGGCAGAATTGCCTATCCTGTCAACCCGCAATCTGGCGCAAGACGATCAGAGGTACAAAGACTATGATGAGTAAAAGGAGATTCATGCTGAAACGTTTTCTAATTCCGCTCGCGGCCTTCCTGCTTGGCTCCGTCTTCATCGCTTCATTCTATATCGGCATCCTCACCTGGGCGCAGGGCTGGGATTACGCCTCCTCTCAATTCGTGCGCGACCGCTGGTATGTCATCCCGATCATCGTCGGCTTCGGGGTTCAGGCCGCTCTATATGCCGTTCTGCGCTTTCGCCTCTTTATCCCAGTTACATTCACGAGTCCTGCCGGCCCCATGATGGGCGCAAGCGGTGGCACTTCCGCCACGGCGATGGTTGCCTGCTGCATTCATCACGTCACCGACGTTCTTCCCATCCTCGGTCTCAGCGCGGCAGCCAGTTTTCTCACGCGTTACCAGCGTCCGTTCATGCTGGTGGGTCTTGCCATGAATCTGATCGGCATTGTCATTATGCTCTTTCTTCTTTATCGTGAACGACAAAGGCTTCAACCTGTTTTGGAGACAAGATGAGACGTTTTCTAATCCCCACGCTTTTGACCATTGCCCTGGTTCTGGCTGCCTGCTCCAGCGCTTCCTCCTCGCCTCAGGCCGATCCGCAGCTTGCCCCCGTTTCAAATACGACTGCCACGCCGACTGACGATCCTGGTCTGATCCCAACCCTGTTCCCTGACACAGCTAGCAACAGCGACATGACTCGTATTGATGAGCAGGGTGCCATGGTTGTGGAAGTTACTCCGCTCAATCTTGGCACACCCGCGGAGACACTCGATTTTTCTGTGACGATGAATACTCATTCCGTGGATCTCAACATGGATCTTGCCGCACTTTCAACCCTCATCACTGATACGGGTAGTAGCGTGCAGGCAACCCTCTGGGACGCGCCGCGCGGCGGGCACCATGTGGAGGGCAGGCTGATCTTTCCCGCGACCAAAGATGGCAAATCCGTTCTCGAAGGCGCAACGAAACTGACACTCACCATCCTCAACGTGGACGCGCCCTCACGGGTCTTTGAATGGCATTTGAAATAAAGAAAGGATGCTGCTGTGTCTGCCTCGATCAGGGAACAATTGACCCGTCGTGATTTCGTAAAGGCTGTTTCAGCAGGGAT
>DAITPI010000583.1:0-2390 GCA_036833655.1 Anaerolineales bacterium
GTTTACCATGCTTCTCCGCTGGTTGACCGCTGCTTTTCTCTGGGCGAGCCTGCGGATCGTTTGGCCGCATAAGCCTCAGCAGGCACTGTGGATCGCTATTCTCTTTTCCGTATCGCCCATCTTCACGCAGCAATACATCTCCGTTGCTTACAGCCAGCACTGGATCTGTTATCTGCTTTACTTTGTCTCGATCTATTTCATGCTGCGAGCGCAGAGAGATGCCCGCTATTTTTATGCCTTTAGCGGTCTGGCGGTACTATTCAGCCTCGTGCAGATGCTGACCATGGAATACTTCCTGGGGCTGGAGCTGGTGCGCCCGTTCATTCTTTGGTTCTACGTTCGCGAGAAGGAGCCGCATTCTTCGATAGGTTCTCTCGTCCAGCGAGTTATTGGCGCTGTCTGGATCTACTGGGTCGCTCTGCTGGGATTTGTCATCTGGCGGATGTTTTTCCTTCAGCTGGCAGGTGAGGATCCCAACCGACCGGTTTTTCTCGAGCGGCTGTTGAGCTCGCCGCTCAGGGCTCTCCTTGATCTTGCGCAGAAGGTGATCCAGGATTTTGTCTATCTGCTGACTTCCTGGCTGGTTGCGCTCAAGCCCGCGGACATCGATCTGCACAGGGTCTTTTCCCTGGCGGCTCTGATCGTCGCCATCTTTGCCGCGCTCGCGCTAGGGATCATTCTCAGTCGTTATCAGCCAGGTAGATCCGTTGAGAATGGAAGCGCCTGGCCTGCTCGAGCCATGGCGCTTGGCGTCCTGGCGATCCTGCTCGGCACGCTACCCGTCTGGCTGATCGGTCGGCAGGTGAGTGTGGGCGCTCTCGGCAGCCGGTTTAGCCTGGCAGGGTTATTCGGGGTCAGCCTGCTCATCGTCGGTTTCCTGGAATGGCTGACGCCTCGCACCAGAGCCAAGATCACCGTGATCTGTCTCCTGGTCGGGGTTGCGGTCCATGCCAACCTGCACAACGCCAAGGCGTTCCAGGACTCCTGGGAGAAGCAGCGCACGTTCTACTGGCATCTCTTCTGGCGCGCTCCGTATATCCCGCCCGGGACCGCTTTCATCTCGAGCGGGGAGATCTTTCCGTTCGTGGGCTTGTACTCGACGTCCATGGGAATCAGCCTGTTGTATCCTCCCGTGGAACAGCCAACGCATGTGCCGTACTGGTTCTTTTCCTACGCCGAACGTCTGTACCGTTTTCCCAAGGAGCTTCTTGCAGGGACCACCCTGGAAGAAGGCCTGCGGAACTATTCCTTCCAGGGCGACAGCAAGAATTCGATCCTGCTGGAGTTCACGCCCGAGCTGGACAAATGTCTCCAGTTGGTGTCGCCGGGCGACATCGACGACCGGGACCTGACGAGCTCGATCAAGGCGCTCATTCCCATTTCCAATCTCAGTCGCATCCAGCGCGAACCGCCCCCTGGCTGGATGCCGCCGGGGAGTATCTTTGGCGAGGAGCCGGAGCACACCTGGTGCTACTATTTTGAGAAAGCGGACCTCGCTCATCAATACGGGGATTGGCAGGAGGTGATCCGCTTGATGGACGAAGCAAAGGAAAAGGGGTTTGCCCCCACGGAAATGAAGGAATTCCTGCCCCTGCTGGATGCCTATTTGCAGACAGGCGATGTCGAGTCGGCCCTGACTCTATCCCTTGACATGAAGAAACTGTCTGATACGGTGGACGACCGAATATGTAATACGTGGCTGGCTGTGTCTCAGGCGAATCAGAATGCCGAGTTCACTCCGGGGTACCAAAAAGTCCGCGAACAGTTGAGCTGCTTCGATTAGCCCAAAGGTCCCCTCCAACTCTATAAATATTTGGTTATGATTGCCGGTCGAAAAGGAGATTTAAATGTCACGTCTCTCAAGAGCCTTAGCCCTGATTCTCGTCATTGTTTTTCTGCTGGCATGTAATTTTGTCACGCAGCCCCTGCGGGATGCGCAGAACCTGGCAGCGACCGCACAATCTGTCACGACGCTCCTTCCGATGGAGACTCTCCAGGCACTGCCTTCCGCCATCCCGCAAGAGACGCTCGAGGCGTTCCCCTCCGCCATCCCTACGCTGGAGGCCCTCGGCACTCAATTTGGGAATTATTTCGATCCACAGGGCACGCCCTTGCAGGAGTGGAGAGATGTCCCCATCCTGCCGCAGGCAACTGCCGGACAGGAATTCAGCGACACGGATACCTATAGCTTCAAAGCAAACGCCACCGTGCAGGAAGTGCAGGAATATTACAAGACAGAGCTGGCGGCTCGAGGCTGGACCCAGCCGTTCGACTTCCCCCTGGAAGATACGGGCGGGCTGATGGTGTTCGACAAGGACGACACCACTCTTACAATCACGATCACTTCGGCAGAAGGTTCTGTGCTGGTCCTCTTGATGCTGGCATAGCCG
>DAITPI010000584.1:0-2373 GCA_036833655.1 Anaerolineales bacterium
GCCGGGCTATCGAAAGCAACCGCGATCGCCTGGAACGCTGTCAGCGCGTAGATCAGCCAGATGTTGATCTGACCCCACTGCGTGAGAAGCCCAAGTGCCAGCGCCAGCAGCGCTGCTGCCGATTGCGTGAGCAGCATGATCTTGCGGCGGTCAAAGGAATCGGCGATGACGCCGCCGATCAGGGAAAAAATGATCACGGGCAGAATACGCGCCAGTCCCACGCCGCCCAGGGCAATCGGCTGATCCGTGAGGGTGCGGATGTGCCAGAAGATCGCCCAGATCTGCATCTGCGTCCCCGCGATGGAGAGCAGCTGCCCGAGCCAGAGATAGAAGAATCGACGATGCTTCAATGAAGGGGGGATATGAACCATGTGCAGCCCTTACAAGAGAAAGCAGAAGGCATGCCTTCTGCTTCGTGGTTCCATTAAATCCGCTGGCTAGGTTCCCCAGTCCCGCAGGTAGAGGAAATCGTAACCAACGGTGCGGTTGCTTAGCTTGGCGATCGGGGGCATCATCCGCTTGAACTGGAAGCGCCGGACCCGCGCCATGACCGCGCTGACAAACTTCTCGTCGAAGCCTTCCTCGACGCATTCCCGGGCGCTGTAGCGCTGGTCGACCAGCAGATAGAGAAGCCGGTCCACCTGCTCGTAGGTGAACCCCAGCTCGCCTTCGTCGGTTTGACCCGCCCACAAGTCAGCGGAGGGGGGCTTCTCGACAATCACCGGGGGAATCCCCAGCGCCCACGAGAGCTGCCGCACCTGTGTCTTATACAGGTCCCCGATCGGATTGATCGCTGCTGCCATATCTCCCCACATCGTGGAATAACCCAGGAGAATCTCTGTCTTGTTGCTGGTGCCGATCGGCAGCCCTTTGAAGGCTTCCGACTGATCGTACAAGACGATCATGCGTGAGCGCGCCATGATATTGCCCTTGCGCGTGTTTGACATTTCCGGATCTTGCCTGATGAGCGGATCGACCATATCGGTGATCTCAAACGTCTTGCTCGGCACCCCGAGCTTGTCGATCACCAGTTGAGCGTGCTCGAGCGATTCAGGCGAAGACGTGCGGTAAGGCAGCCGTAATGCCAGCACATTTTCCGCGCCGAGGGACTCTGCTGTGAGCGCACAGGAGAGGGCGGAGTCCAGACCGCCCGAGAGATTGATCACGGCTCGTGAATAACCGGCTCGCGTGACCTCGCTTTTGATAAAGCCGGTCAGGATGGTCCGCGCAACATCGGTATTGATAGTAAGGTCGATCATCTTCTACTTGTGCAAAATTCTCTGTAACTCGGACATCGTCAGGTTGGTCCGTTCATCGCGTAAGAGTGGAAGCCTGGCGCGAGTGCGGCGCAGCTGGTTCAAATCGAGCGGCACAACCGTTAACGCCTCTTCGAAATAGGGACCGCGCGCCAGCAGCTCCCCGTTAGGATCGTTGACCGTGGCCCCACCCCAGAAACTCAAGCCATCCTCAAAGCCGACGCGGTTGCAGTGCACCACAAACGAAGTGAACATGCTGGCATACGCCTGGTTCACCCGTTCGACCCAGCGCGCCGATTCCAGCTTCTCGCGGTCTGTCAAACCACGACCGGGCGAGGCGGAGGAAAAGAGCATGATATCGGCCCCGTCCAGCCAGAGCAGGTAGGGCGGCGAGGCGTGCCAGAAATCCTCGCAGATCAGCAATCCGACGCGCCCAAAGCGAGTATCGAACGAACGGATGCTGTCGCCCCAGGCAAAGAAACGGCCCTCGTCGAACAGGCCGTAGGTTGGCAGGTAAACCTTGTGATGGACATGCAGCACTTGTCCCCCGGAGAGATACGTGGACGCAATGTAAAAACGATGGCGGGCGTCTTCATCCACAAAGCCAACCACGATATCCAGATCCCGGCTCGCCGCGAGGAGGCGCTGGAACACCGGATCCTCTTCGGTTGGGCGATGCGCCACCGTGGCAACCAGATCCTGCAGCACGTATCCGGTCAGGGAGAGCTCGGGGAACACAACCAGGTCCGCTCGTCGCTCCCTGGCTTGTTCTATGAAATTCAAGTGCTTTTCGAGGTTCGCTTCCACATCCCCTAGTTTAGGCGCAATCTGAGCTAACGCGAGTTGAAGACGCATGGCGCAATCTTACCATTGACCCGCCCCGGAATAAATCCCTAAAAGGAGCCAGAAAAGCCCTATTTGTAAGACGCATCGAGCCATCTGATCTAGGAAGTTTTTAGGAGGTGTCTGGGGTGACTTCTGAAAAGGAGGGACGTTGAATACAGAAACGCGTCCACACCGCGCGTTCATTCTCAAGCGCGGAGGGATTCGAATCGCACCCTTTCAATGAGGGCCCACGGTGGAAAACAAAACGCGCCAAGGCTGGCGCGCTTTTCTC
>DAITPI010000585.1:0-2364 GCA_036833655.1 Anaerolineales bacterium
GGGTCCCTTGCGAAGCTCGAATTCGTTCCGGGTGCGATTGAAAATATAGCCGCCGGTGATGTCGCCCGGCAACAGGTCGGGGGTGAACTGGATCCGCTTGAACTCCAGCCCGAGCACCCTGGCAAAGCTGCGGGCGACCAGGGTCTTCCCCAGACCGGGGAAATCTTCGAGCAAAATGTGCCCGCCTGCCAGCACGGAAGCCATCATCATCTCCAGCAGAGCGCGCTTGCCTACCACAGCCCGCTCCACCTCGGCGATGACCTGTCTACTCAGAGATGAGACTTGCGAAATTTCTGTCACGATTTACTCCCATGCAAAATGGAGCCAGCCCGTCCAATCAGGGGCTCAACCTGCTGTTTTCCACTTGCGATTCAAGGAATTCGACCGCCTCCGTAACGTCCAGGTCGAGCGGCGTCTTTTCCGGCACGCCCAGCCGATTCTTCACATCCGGATAGTCAGCAAACGAACCGTGCAAGCCTGTCTCAAGGTAGCTCTGCAGCGGCTGGGAGGGCTGCCAGTCGGCTCCGACCAGGGGAGCAAAGACTGAGCGTGAGCGCCCGCTCTCGCGGTGGAGCAGCATTTGATAGGCAAGTTTCCCCAGCCGGTTGGCGATGAGCCACTTGAAATAAATGCCTCGCTCCGCTTTACGCAGCCAGATGGCAAGGCTTTCCACCTGCCCGAGCGGCGGCTTGGACTTGACCTCCGCGCGGCTGCGAAAGCTTGGCCGGGGCACGAGGCTGAAGGCAAGCATGAAGAGCACAACAAAAATGATTACCCACCACCAGATGCCCTGCGAAAGCGAGTGATAGAACAGGCTTAGATTCCAGGCAACGAATGCCACGGGGATCACGATGGTTTGATAGATCGCCTGGCGCAGCGGGAACGCCAGGAGGGCGGCGATCACCAGTGCAGCAGCCAGGATCAGACGGCGTCGGGTCTGCTCGGTCATACCGGTTCCCCGCAATATGTCAGAATTGTTTTGAGGCAGCTCACCGCCTCGTTGACATCCTTTGGACCGGATTTCCGGTCGCCGTAGCGCACAGCTTCGAACAGGCGCGTCAGACGCGTTACCGCTTCGCCCGGCAGCCCGGCTTGCTGGAGCCGCAGGGCAAATTCATTCGGCGTCATCCCCTCGGAGCGGTGGAGCTGCCGGCGATCGGAGACCACATCGCTCATCCGGAGATAACAATTGATGATCACATCGCTCGAATTTCTGCCCGAGGACAGCTCGTGGAGCGAGGAGCGCGCGATCCGGGCGATCTCCTCGAGAGGCTTCCGGGTGTTGAGCCGGGAATAACGTTGCCAGCCGCGGTAGAGGCCCCAGAGGGCTGCCAGCCAGAGCAGGGCAACGACAAAGCTGATGAAGTAGGAGAACGCCGGCGAGACCTGCGGCGGCTCGAACACCGGCATGGGCGCTGTCACGCCGTTGTCATACGGCGTCTTATCCATCCCCGGCTGCATTAACGGGAGAAAACGGTCACCATAATTCTTGAACAGGAAATAAATGCCCCACAGTGTAAACG
Organism: Anaerolineales bacterium; assembly: GCA_036833655.1. Classification (GTDB taxonomy): domain Bacteria; phylum Chloroflexota; class Anaerolineae; order Anaerolineales; family Villigracilaceae; genus Defluviilinea. Next base: position 1,524 of record DAITPI010000585.1, read on the forward strand.
CCACGCGGACGAAGATCACGAGCATGCGCTTTCGCATCTCCGGCGATAACAGGAGCGCAAGCAGGACGACCATCAAGCCAGCCAGCACCCAGACGACCACCTGCTTCCAGAGGGGAACTTCCACCCAGGTCTCCTCAAAATTGGAAGCCAGCAACGGAGCCGGCGGCTGCTCTCCGCGAGCATATCGCTGCGCCTCGTGAAAGGGGACCTCATTCAGGCTGATGGCAAGGACCGTCAAAGCCAGGAGAGCGAGGACTGCGAGGAGCAGGATCAAGCGTTTATTCCCAAGAAAAGAACGCATAATCAGGAGGGAAATTGTACCATTGGCGCTATAATTGCTGACACCCTCCCCATGACTGATTTCAACGACGATGAGATTCCTGGAAAAGGCATGAGCGATTCGATTGGCGACTCTTGCAACGCACCTCTGCACCCACGCGCTGAGGATGGATTGCGGCTGTTCAATGCCGGAGAGTACTTCGAAGCGCATGAGGCGCTCGAAGATGCCTGGAATGCAGAGCAAGGCAAGGTGCGTGACCTCTACCGCGGCATCCTGCAAATTGCGGTGGTCTATCTGCACGTCACGCGCAGGAACTACAACGGGGCGGTCAAGGTATACGCGCGCAGCCAGCGATGGCTGAAGGCCTGGCCCGAGGTTTGCCGGGGCATCGAGGTGGGAAAATTACGCCGGGATGCGGAGATGGTGATCGATGAAGTGAGGCGGCTGGGCGCGGAAGGAATCGCGGAGTTCGACAGGTCCCTGCTCAGGGCGGTCGAGTGGCAGGTGAGCCGCGTCGTAACGAGCCATGTCTACCTCTGCGACCGCTGCGGGCACGAGATG
>DAITPI010000586.1:0-2352 GCA_036833655.1 Anaerolineales bacterium
GATGCAGACGCGGACGCTGTGCTCTTGGGCAGTCTTGATAATCTGCTCCAGCTTCCAGCCGTTGTTCATCGGATGGAAGCTGCCATCCTCCTTCGGCGTGAGGAATGCATAATTAATGTGCGTCAACTTGTCATAGGGAATGACATCGGCCATGATGCTTTCTGTGGCATATGCCAGGACGATGAATTGCGGGGCGGAAGGGGAGGGGATCATGGTCGGTTAAGTCGCCGGGCTGTTGGTGGAGCTCACGGGCGGAGGCGTTAAGGCGGTGCAAGCAATCAGGGAAACGGCAAGCAGACAAAAGCTTGCAACCAGGCGGGTTATCGTCTTCCTGGCTCACCTAGCAGTCACGCTTCTCAGTGTGGAAATACTCTCGTGCATGGTCCGGCGCACCTCCGCAAACACACGCACCCCGGCTGCTTCCATGCCGAGCATCACGGCGCCTGTGACCGGCGGGGCGCTCAGACGAACGAGGCGTGCTCCCGGCGCCAGCTTCTGGATGGTCTCACGCATTGGCTCGGTCAAGCGCGCGCCGCCATCGAACATGCTGCCTGTCATCACCACGTCGAAGTGCAGGTTCTCGAATTCCAGTTGGCGGATCACGGCGTTTGCCATCTCGCCGAGCTCTATCCCGGCCCAGGCGATCAGGTCGCGAGCAGCCTGGTCGCCCTCCTCTGCCACGCGGAAGACAATGCGCGCAGCCTCCGCCCCGACACGGTATTCATGGGTGGTGTAGCCGCGCATGAGATCCTCCAGGTCCCTGGCGCCCGTGTAGGCGATGATGGCATCTGCCAGGGATGTCCGGGGCTGGCGCCTGGTCCACGAGTAGCCGACGATCTGCATGCAGCGGTGCATGAGCTCGGAGGCGCCTGCGCCTTCGCCCATCAAGACCCCGTGACCCGTGACCCGGCCCTCGCGCTCATGCTCACGGTCCCAGCCGCGGCAGTTCGATCCAGTCCCCGAGACGACGACAACTCCCCAGCCCTCCTCAGAGCCGGCGACCAACCCGAGGACCGAGTCGTTGACGAACTTGTAGGGCGCCTGCAGTCCGAGCCGGTCGATGACGGCTGCTGTTGCCTCGATCTCCGATGGCCAGTCGTAGCCTGCCACGCCGAAGCCGGCGCCGGCAATGTCTTCCTTTTTCAAGCCGGCTGTGCGCAGTGCCTGCTCCATTCCATCGTACATGGACTGGAACATGCCATCGTATCCGATCGTTTCGTGGTTTCCGGGTCCGCTCTCGCCAAACCCCAGGGCACGACCCGCTTCATCGACAATGAGAGTATGAGTTTTGGTGGAGCCCAGGTCGGCTCCGAGATAGTAAGGCATAATGAATGGGCTCAGAAGAGGGGCGCCCGGCCGGGCGCCCCTCTTCTCCTTTTGGGTCAGTTCCAGAACTGGGGCAGATGCTCTCTGTGCGTCTCCAGCAAGTCATCCAGTACTTCTTGCACTTTATCTGCCCTTGGACCCAGGGGGTGTACCAGCAAGGCCTGGTAGGCAGCCTGGCGATCGCCATGGACCGCGGCTTCCACGGTCAGCAATTCATACGCTTTGACCGCGGAGATCAAGCCAAAGCACGAGGCTGGCAGTGGTTCGGTGGGCAGCGGAGTAATTGCAGTCTTTCTGACAATAGCCGGGATTTCCAGCACCCAGTCTGCAGGCCATTCCCGCACTGCTCCACTGTTCCGGATGTTCACCACGTGGGTTTCACCCAGGTCGTTGTAATGGGCATTCAAAAGCTGCGTCGCTACGGTGGAGTAAAATGCACCACCGCGCTTCATCAGGTCTGCCGGTGGCTCGTGCAGGTTCGGGTCGGCGTACTGGCGCAACAAATCCTTTTCGACTTCGATCACTTCCTCGGCGCGGGAGGGAGGCCACTTTTTCTGCGATTTCAGCTTTTTGTCGGTGTAGTAGAAGTATTGGAGATAATAGTTGGGGATCATCCGCAGGATTTCGATGGTGCGCGCATCCCACTCCGGCTCGGCTTCCTTCTTGAGCTCCGCGATGAATCCCTCGATGACCTGCGGCCAGACATCCTCGCCCTCGATGCTGAAGCCGCGATGCCAGGAGAGATGATTCAACCCCAGCGTGTTCAGTTCCGTGTGAGCCGGGTCGATCTTCTTCCCCGTCGATCTCTCAAGATCCTCGATGATGTGCATCTTGGTCGTGATAGGCACGTTGCAGACGCCCACCGCCGGGACATCGGAGGCGTATTTGCTTAGCGCCTGGGTCACGAGACCTGCCGGATTCGTGAAATTGACCAGCGGCGCTCCCGGCCTGGAGACTTCACGCATATCGCGCGCGATGCTCAGGATGACAGGAATCGTCCGGAGCGCCTTCGCCATGCCACCAACG
>DAITPI010000587.1:0-2345 GCA_036833655.1 Anaerolineales bacterium
GAGAGGCGTATCGTCGCCGTCCCCGACCTGACGGACACGGGCGCAAAGTTCCAGCGCGCCCAGCTCCTAGCAGATGAAGCGTTTGTCTCCTACTATGCGGTACCGTTGATCACCAAAGGTGAGGTCAAGGGCGTGCTCGAGATCTTCAATCGGACTCCCCTCAACCCGGACCGCGAATGGCTGGACTTCCTCGAGACCCTCGGCGGGCAGGCCGCGATTGCCGTGGAGAATTCCATGCTGGTCCAGGATCTACAGCGCTCTAATTTCGAGCTGGCGATTGCATACGACGCCACGATCGAAGGCTGGTCACGCGCCCTGGACCTGCGCGACCGCGAGACCGAGGGTCATACCCAGCGGGTGACCGACATGACCCTGAGGCTGGCGCGCAAAATGGGGCTAAGCGAGGACCGTCTGGTGTTGATCCGGCGCGGTGCTCTGCTGCACGATATCGGGAAAATGGGGATACCCGATCAGATTCTCCATAAACCGGAAGAGCTCACCGAGGAAGAGCAGAGCATCATGCGCCAGCATCCCCAGCTGGCGTATGACATGCTGGAGCCGATCGCCTATCTTCGCGACGCACTGGATATCCCGTATTGCCATCACGAGAAGTGGGACGGCACAGGCTATCCGCGCGGCCTCGCCGGGACACAGATCCCTCTCGAGGCGCGGCTCTTCACAATTGTCGATGTCTGGGATGCTATCACCACAGACCGGCCGTATCGTAAGGGCTGGCCCAGGAAAAAAGCGCTGGACTACATCCGTAGCGAGAGCGGGAAATATTTCGATCCGAAGCTGGTCGAGGTCTTTTTGCGGGAAATGACCGATTAGGCAACCTGCCCCGTACAATCAATCAAAAGAGCTGTCCCTGCTCATAGTTTTCGCGATCCACTTCTTCCCAGGGCAGGGTTGGCAAGTCCACCTGCTCACTCACAAGTGCATACATCCGGCGTGCCAGCCATGGCGCCGCAAAGTTATTGGGTGAGTGACAGAACATATACGCGTCTGCCTCGCCCTGCAACTGGGGAACGAGGTAATCCGCCCACTCGCGCAGATACGGCTGATTGACTTCGATCTCCGGATGGCCGATATAGCGGACAAAGATAAAGTCGGCGGTGCGTTGGGGAACAACGGGAACTTCAGGCTTGCGCTCCCGCGCCTCGACCAGGGTCTGGTACACGGACCCGGCCAGAATCTCGTCGTCGGAAAGATCCCGGATCGGGCGCGTATCGATCGTGACGCGCGCCATGTCCTGCTCCGTGAGCAGCTGGTTGAGCGCTTCATCGTGAGGCGAATCGAACCAATCCAGGTGACGCACTTCCACCGCCAGCCGAACTTCCCGGGGCCAGGCTGCCAGGAATGCACGCAGGTCACCGATTAGCTTGGGAGAATACCGGGGCGGAAGCTGCAGGAACATCGGTCCCAGCCGCGCGCCGAGCTGGCTCATGATCCGGATAAATTCGCGTGCCCGCTCCAGGTTATCCATCAATTTGCCTTCGTGGCTGATCGCCTTGGGCACCTTTGGGCAGAAGCGGAACGTGGCAGGCATTTCTTCGAACCAGCCTTCCAGCGTCTTCTGCGCCGGGACAGCGTAGAAGGTGGTATTGCCCTCCACCGTCGTCAGGCGCCGCGTATATTCCCCCAGGAACTCGGAGGGCTTCGTGCCCTCCGGATAGAAATTGCCGACCCAACCCTTCCAGGACCAAATAGGGCAGCCGATGTAGAAATTCATAGGATTTTCGTCTTTTCCTGGTTAAAGTATACAAGGTTTACAGCAAACACTGCTCTCATTTGAACCTCGTACTGTAGTTAACGAGGCAATGTTCTTTTTGTAACCGGAATGATTTGCAAAGGACGGGACTATGCAACCCAACCTGCGAACGGATGTCATCAAATCGATTCGCCGGACTCATGGCGACCCTCACGGACGACTCTGTCTATACCATCGTCAACAGCGGGACCAGCTGGCACGGCAAGGAGGGCGCCACCCAGTTCTACGTACAATTATTGACAGCCTTTCCCGATATTCATTTCGATCTGCAGAACATCGTGATTGGACCCCAAGGGGTCTACGAAGAAGCGATTGTCACGGGCACGTACCAGGCACAATGGCTTAATATGCCCTCGCCCCATGGTCAGCGGGTGGAATTTGCGGTCACTATACTCTTCCCATGGGACGCGAAACGACGTCTGTTCACAGGCGAGCGGGTGTACTTCTTCCTCCCGCAAAGTTGCCTATCACAAGTCATGCTCGCTGCGTGACGTTCGTCCATCATCCCCGAAATCTTAGCATAATTTCAGCCTCATTTAATGGAGGCGGTTAATAATATGTAACCTTCCCCATA
>DAITPI010000588.1:0-2319 GCA_036833655.1 Anaerolineales bacterium
AGCAGCATTGCGGATGCCGTGCTTGCGGATGCCATCCACGATCGAATCCCACTGCACCGCGGGCCGGCTCCAGTTATGCTCGAGCGGGGAAAGCGATTGCGGCGGGGTCCATGTCATATTGTCCATGTCATAGATCGAGCCCTCGATGGCCGGGAATGGTCCACGCTCTTCTGCTAGCTCGATGCTCGTTTTCATGGCATGGTAGCGGACGAACTCCATGACCTGCGCGCCGAACGCCTGGCCCTCCTTCGAGCCGTAGCGCACGCCGACGTCGTACATCAGGTCGGCGAGGCCCATGATGCCCAGTCCGATCCGGCGCGCCCGGTGCGCGGCTTCCTCCAGCTGGGGGACCGCGGGCACGTAGGCGTTTGCCTCGACCACATCGTCGAGGAAGCGCGTCGCCAGCACCACGCTCTGGCGCAGCAGCTCCCAGTCCACGGTGCCGTCCGGCCCGCAGTGCTCGTTGAGGTTCACCGAGCCCAGGCAGCAGTTCTCGTATGGGCCAAGCCATTGCTCCCCACAAGGATTTGTCGCCTCCAGTGGATACAGGTGCGGGACCGGGTTGCCGCGGTTGGCCGCATCCAGGAACAACACACCCGGCTCCCCGTTGTGGTGCGCCTGCTTGACGATCTTGTTGAAGAGATCACGTGCTTTCACCCTTTGATAACTGCGAATTGTAATGCCCGTTTTTTCTGCCTGTTCGAGGGTACCGCTGAACTTGCGCTCTTTCATCTCGGCGATATCCGGGAATCGCAGCTGCCAGTCCTTGTCCTCTTTGACGGCGCGCATGAACGCGTCGGTGATGCCTACAGAAATATTGAAGTTCGTAATGTGATTTTCATTGGTCTTGGAGGAGACAAATTCTTCCACATCGGGATGGTCCACGCGCAGGACCGCCATATTGGCGCCCCTCCTCGTGCCGCCCTGGGCAATCTCCCCGAAAGCATGGTCGTAGACGCGCAAAAAGCCGACCGGTCCCGTTGCCTGCCCTGCCGAGGTCTGGACCAGGGCGCCTTTTGGCCGAAGGCGTGAGAAGGAGAAGCCGTTGCCCCCGCCCGTTTGCTGGATGAGGGCAGCATCCCGCAGGGTCTGGAAGATCCCGGCCGAGTCCCGGCCCATGTCATCGGTGATCGGGAGCACGAAGCAGGCTGCCAGCTGCCCGAGCGGAGTCCCGGCGCCCGTGAACGTGGGCGAGTTGGGGAAGAACTTCTTACTGGAAAGCAGGTGGTAATACTCCACCGTGCGCTTGTGCACATCGGCATCCCACTGCTCCTCCACCTTTGCTACATGGTAGGCCACGCGCCAGAACATTTCTTCGACGGTCTCGGCGGGCTTGCCGTCGTCGCCGCGCCGGACGTAGCGCTTCACCAGCACCTGGCGGGCATTGTCCGTCAGGTTCGCCTTCGGTAGTCCCCGGGGCATGGGAGGCGTGGGGAGTAATCCATTCTTGCCTGTGGTAGCTGGGGTGGAAGTTTTGTTTGTTGCCATAAGACACTCTCCTCAAGATTTATCGCGCTGAGCGGAGCGGAGCCGCAGTTGAAGCGCAGATTACCTAACTACAGAATCTCTTCATCGCATCCACCCTTCGACTGCGCGGCTCGAAAAACGCTTGCCGCTCCGCCCAGGGAGGATAGACGAAGAATGACAGCGACGCTTCCGCCCGGAAGGCGGAAAGTTCACTGTCACTCAACTAGCTATCGAGCAGATGATCGATTTCTTTGCGTAGGGAGTGAAGATCATCCAATCCGAGATAGACAATGGCATACCGGATATATGCTATCTGATCCATTTCCTTCAAACCGTTAATCACCAGATCACCAACCACACGGGAAGACACTTCCGCCTTGCCCATTTTCTGCAGCTGGGCTTCAACCTGCCCGATCAGCCGCTCGATATCGGCTGCCGAGACCGGTCGCTTGGCGCATGAGATACGGATGCCGCGCGCCAGTTTCTCGCGATCGAATTCCTCGCGGGTGCCGTCCTGCTTCACAATTAGCGGCGTTGCCAGGATAGGCCGCTCATAGGTGCTAAACCGCTGTCCACATTTGAAGCATTCTCGCCGGCGGCGAATGCCACCGTGGCTGTCATGAGACGTATCCAGGACTTTAGAATCGTGATGCTGGCAGTATGGGCACCGCATTGTTTAAACCGCTCCATTATTAGAACATTTGTAACCGCCAGATGTGGGCGTACTTGCTCTGCATCCCCGTACATTTAGCGTTTCGTTGCTAGGATTTTAGCATAAGAGGTGGGGTCAATACAAGAGGACAGGCGGGGGATTAACCTTAAAATTTTCAGAGGGGTTTTGAACCATCCTGT
>DAITPI010000589.1:0-2297 GCA_036833655.1 Anaerolineales bacterium
AAGCGCAAGATAAGCCAGCCACGTAAAGCGATCGCGACGATAGGTTTGATGCATGGGAGGAGTTCCTTTCGGTGACCGACAGGATTGTATCGTACTCCATTAAAGAATAAAGACCTTTGAGCCGCTGAATAGCAAGCAACGGCGAAGGTCTTTATCAGGGCGTCGATCGTAGGGCGGGTTATGAGCGCTGTCAGGCTACTTCACGGTTTCCACTGTAGCTTGTCAAGCTTGAAATCGGCGATGGCTCGTCCGGCAGGAAGCGCAGCCAGGAGCACAGGTTCGGGAGTTCCAGATGGGATCTCCGCCAGATCGACGAGGAATACTTGTTTATCAGTGATGTATGCCAGGCATCTTCCATCTGCAGAGATCGCGGGCGCATGAGCGGAGTCGGCAACTTTGACCAAACCCGACCCATCCAGATAGGCGAGATAGATCGCGCGGTCTGCTTCTCCGCGTCCAAACTCAAAGGTGATCACTTTCCCATCAGGTGACCAGCTCAGGTTTGCCACTTCCGGGATTGAGGAACCGGATCCCTTCGGTATGGGCAAAGATCCAAGAATGGTTGTGATGGCTCTGGTTTCTAGCTTCTGAATCATAAAGATGGCTCCGCCATTATCTCGATCCATATCTACATATGCCAGGCGCGTGCCATCTGGAGAAAAGGCAAATGCACTTTCATCCTCTACCCGGGTGCTGATGAGGCGGGTTTGCGATCCGTCCAGCCTCACTTCAAACAACCCGCTGGTCGATGCATCTCCTCCAGGAAAGACAATACCTTCACCGTCTGGTGTGAACTGGGGGGTTCCCAAAACATGCATCTCGAGCTGCTTTTCAACCGGTACGGTCCCATCGGCCTTCAGCAGAAACACAACGGAATTGTTCTGTCCCGACCATGCCACGAGCTGTTTTCCATCTCGCGACCAGGATGCATCTCTCAGGTATCCCAGCCCGGAGTTATGGAGAAGGTATCCAATATCGCCGCCAGAGGTATCGGCAAAGTAGATGTTGCCTGTCCCGGTCGTATTTCCAACCAGCGCCAGGCGCGTGCCGTCAGGCGACCACGCTACAGAACGCAGCTCGCCGATCGTTTTCCCTTCATCGAGTGTGATGAAGCCGGTTTTATCGTCATTGCTCAGGAAAGCTGCAAAGCCATGTGCTACGGCTAGCGGTCCAGCACACAGATTGCCCTGCCGGACAGTTGTCTCAAAAGAGACGGCCGGGATGGGTGTACTTCCGGCCGCAGGTTGGTCCGTGACGACGGAGCGAATCGTCCAGTTGAGCAGGACCACAGCGCATATCGCCGCAATTGCCCATCCCAGGGGTGGGATGATTTTCGCTTGCCAGGTTGGTGCGGGGTCCATAGTTTTATTGTAGGAATCCATCAATTGAGTCTCCAAATCCATTTGAAAGGCTACGGACAGGTGCATCTCTTGAGCAACCGCATCTAACGTTGAGGCAACAGGCTGTTCGTCAGCCGGGAGCTGGTGCAGCAGATCCTTATTCATCGTCCACCTCCATTGCCAGCGATGTGCGGCTGCGCAGATCCTGCAGCCCGCGCGATATCAGCATGCGGATGGCAGTCTCGCTCTTGCCCAGCACGAGTCCCGTCTCCCTCGGGCTCAGTCCGCTAAAGAAACACAAGATCAGCGCCTCGGCGCGATCCGGGCTGAGGCTTTTCAGCGCTTCCCGGATCTGATTCATCCGGAGACGGCGCGCGGCGGCACGATCGGTGGGCAGGCTGGATGCCGGGAGGTCCAGAGCTGCGTCCAGCGGGATTTCGGGTCTGTTCCGGTTGCTTCGAAAAAAGAGCAGGCGTTTGCGTGACGCGATCCCCACCAGCCAGGTAATGTAAGGAGCCGTCCCGCGATAGGAGCGGATTCCCTCAAGAGCAGCCATGAATGTCTGAGAGGTCAGGTCCTCCGCGTCCCGGACGTTGCCTGTATGCGCCAGGTGATAGCGATAGATGCTCAATACGTGGCGGCGATACAGCTCGGCAAAGGCCTCGGGGTTACTTCGAGCTTGCGCCGCCAGCCGGGCGTCATCCAGGGAGGGATCCAGGGTCTGAGCCGTTATGAGAGTCGTCATACGTCGCGTGTGTGCACTCTGGTAAGTTACAGGAGACCCCCGAATCGTAACAGGGAAATTCTGCCAAACTTGCCTTTAAACCATACAGCGGTGACGATAGGTATCACCGCTGCATTTCGGCTTATTCAATTGTGATGATTGGTGGATTGCTTATCCGTCCCAGCCGATGCCCCCCGCCCAACCGATACCACCCGCCCAGCCGATGCCGCCAG
>DAITPI010000590.1:0-2284 GCA_036833655.1 Anaerolineales bacterium
GCTGGATGGCTTCATAGTTTTTCTGTTCGTCGCCGCTCATCGCGCCATACAGCACCGCAGCCCGGACGGCATCGCTGATCGTGAGCACACGCGTAGAGATGCCGCCACCCATGCTGTGTCCCCATAGCCCGATCAGGTTCGGATCGGCAGTTCCAAGAGGGTCAGATCCTCCACTCTGGGTTTGAATCAAGCCAATGAGATTCAGTACATCGGTGGCCATGCCGACGCGGAAGAGGTTGTCGGCGTTGTCAGAGGGCCGGTAGCCGCGCAGGTTTGGATGCAGGACGATGTAACCTGCGCCTGCCAGGGCATCGGCATAATGCGTGGTGTAATCGAGGGTGTTGTAAATGGCAGGATCAATATATCCGTGCAAGGCGATAATGACCGGATGCGGCCCTTGATCATTGGGTATGTTGGCAAAGCCATAAATGTTCAGTCCATCGCTGGGATAGCGGATCAGATAGCGTGTGAAGAAAATATTTTGCTCCATGATTTCCAGGAATTCGATCTGCCCGCCTCCATAGGCACGTGACTGAAGATATTCGATGGTATAGGGCAGATACGGGTCGGGTGTCGGTGAGGGTGTCGGAGGCAGGCTGGGAGTGGGTGTTGAAAGTTGTGTCGCCGTTGGGAGCGGTGTTTCTGTCAACGTGGCGGTCGCAGTCGGAACCAAAACTGCAGGGGCACAGGCGGCTAGCATAAATAATAGTAAAACAGCAAACCAAATTCTTCTTTTCATTTTTATCTCCAGGCTGGGTTGTTATTATATCTCTCCCAGGCGTTATAATCATCTCATGCCCATTCGCCTGCTTTCTTCTGAAGTTGCTTCGCAGATCGCGGCCGGTGAAGTGATCGAGCGGCCTGCCTCTGTAGTTAAGGAACTGCTGGAAAATTCGCTCGATGCGGGGGCGCGTTCCATTACGATCACAATTCAGGATGCCGGCAAAAAGCTGATCGAAGTTGCAGATGACGGATCCGGGATCCCGTCTAGCGAGCTGGAACTGGCCGTCTCGCGTCACGCAACCTCCAAGTTGACCCAGGCAAATGACCTTTTTTCCATCTCCACGCTGGGATTCCGCGGCGAAGCGCTGGCTTCGATCGGTTCCGTTTCCCGCATGACCGTCACCTCACGGGTGGAGAACGAGAAGGAAGGCGCGCGTCTGCAAGTGGAGGGTGGCCGGCCCGGCAAGCCCACAAAAGTCGGAACGACCGTTGGGACAACCGTGCGGGTGGAGGATCTGTTTTATAACGTCCCGGCACGCCTGAAATTCCTGAAGGCGGATGTGACCGAGCGCCGGGCGATCGACTTGCTGGCCACGCGCTATGCGCTGGCCTATCCTGATAAAAGATTCAAATTGTCTGATGGAAAGAACATCGTTTTGCAGACCACAGGTGACGGTGACCGGCGCGCCATCCTGGCCGCGTTGTACGGCGTGGATGTTGCGAAGCAAATGCTCCAGATCATGTCTGAAGAGGAGAGCTCCAGACTCACCGGGTTTATCAGTCCCACCTCCCTGACGCGCTCCAACCGCAAGGAAATCACCTTCTTTATCAATGGTCGCTGGGTGCACGATGTTTCCCTCAGTAGTGCGCTCTTACAGGCATACCACACCCTCCTAATGGTTGGGCGTTACCCGCTGACCGCGCTCTTCCTTGAGATCCACCCCGAGGAGGTGGATGTCAACGTTCACCCGGCGAAAGCCGAAGTGCGATTTAGAAATCAGGATAAGGTCTTTAGCTTTGTCCAGCGCTCAACGCGCAGGGCTCTGCTGGCCTATTCGCCCGTGCCAAATGTTGCACCATCGTTGTGGGGGACTGCGCACAGGCAACCATCGGAACCCGGATCAGCAGGTTTGGATTGGACGATTGCTCATGATGACAAGCTATTCGTAACTGGTACTTCCCAAGGACTCGACCAGGCTCAGGGCAAGTCTCCAGTTTCCGATCTCGAATCCTCAACTCACCCCTCCCAATACCCAATCACTCCTGCAAACTCACAGTTCACAACCATCCCCCTTTTACGCCTGATCGGCCAGATCGGGGCAACCTATCTTGTAGCCGAAGGCCCCGATGGACTTTATCTCCTCGACCAGCATGCTGCCCACGAACGGGTCTTGTTTGAAAAACTTATGACGCAGCACGGAATGAAGAACATTCCATCGCAAACTCTACTTACCCCCGCGCTGGTAACCCTTCCGCCTCAATCTGCAGGTCTCCTTCTTTCTCAATTACCTGTCCTACAACACTTCGGCTTCGACGTGCAAGAATTCGGGCCGAATACATT
>DAITPI010000591.1:0-2282 GCA_036833655.1 Anaerolineales bacterium
TCCAATCCTTGCAGGTGCGCCGCCGCTTGCAGACCCAGGGCCGCATCAGCCGTCCCGCTGGCGATCAGGGAGGCGGCTTCGCTATGAGTTTTGACCACGCGGTCGTAGCCGTTGATCCGATCGAGCGGGATGTTAAGCTTGCGTAGCTCTGTATCAAACCACAGACGCGTTCCGGACCCTGCATTGCGGTTCACAAAACAGACCGCCGGGTTCGCCAGGTCGGAGATACTCCTTGCTCCTTTGGGGTTGCCCGGAGCAAGCATCAAACCCTGTGTACGATATGCCAGCGTGACCACTTCCATATCCCGGTCGGGGAATAGGTGACGGATAAATGGAACGTTGTACTCGCCGCCTGTATCCAGAAGATGCGAGCCCGAGATCTGGCACAGTCCCTGGCGGAGGTTGACGAGACCATCCAGAGAACCAACAGGCATGCTCAGCAGGTTCATATGACGCTGAAGCTCTTCGGCGATGCCATCGAGCGCCAGATCATGGCTGCCCGAGAAGATCACGGTCGGTTTCGTGCCCGCTGGCAGGATCAATTCCTGGAGCACGAGCCCACCCGCCCGGGCGCGATAGTATTTCTCGGTCACTGTACCGATGGTCCGGACCTCGGCGATTTCGATCAGGTCGGCTGACTCCAGCTGCTTGAGGTGATGTCGGATCCAGGCGGGGGACTGGCGTAGCGCTCGCGCCAGCTGTGTGAGGGTGGCAGGTCCCGCCATCAAGAGCCGCAGGATAGCCATCCGGCGCGAGTCCGCAAGCAGCTTGATCTGGTCGAATGTGTGGATCGTTTCAACTCGTTGCATGACGATTAAGGAAAAACTTAATCGCTATTATACAGGCAATCCTGGAGAATGGATGCGCCTTAAGTCAGTTCTTTGTGAGAGAAAAGGAAGAAGTCTTTCACGGAAATAATCAGCCACGCCGGATCTGCACCTGATCGCGCAATCGTTCAAAGTCCTCCCTCTTGAACTGACCGGCTCCGATCGTCAATGTGTTGGCAGCACCCGCTGCCATAGCGCAGATCAACGCTTGCTCAAATGAAGACTCGCGCAGAATACCATAGGTCAACCCGGCGAGAGAGCAATCCCCAGACCCCACTGCGCTTTTCGCTTCTACTGCTGGACTTCGCACAACAAATGCCTCGGTTCCACGCGCGGCAACAGCTCCCTGCGCGCCCATGGAGAGCAACACATTTGTCCCGTATTTTGCAGAGATCTCCAACGCTGCCGGAACGAAGTCGAGGGAGTGGTTCTGTTCGACCCCCAGGAGCGATTTTGCCTCCGCTTCATTCGGCTTGACAAAGAATGGTCCCGCCTCGATGCCCTGGCGAAGAGCCTCCCCACTCGAATCCAGGAAGGTCGGTACGCCTGCCTCCCGGGCAATCGCAATGATGCTCGCATAAAAATTGAGAGGCACGCCCGGAGGCAGGCTACCGGAAAGAGTCAGGGCTTCGTAATTCCCGATAACCGCCCGGATGTGCGCCTGCAGCTCTTCCACCTTTTCCGGCGGGACCACTTCTCCTATTTCATAGATCTCGGTCATCGTCCCGTTCCTGCGATCCAGGATCGATGTGCAGGTGCGCGATTCGAAATCGGTGTGCACGAAATCGGTCTGGATCCCCTCCTGATGCAGCTCGGTTTCGATGAATTGACCGGCAAACCCGCCGACCCAACCGGACACGACCGGGGTTTCTCCCAGCGTTTTGAGTCCCCGGGCGACGTTGCAGCCTTTGCCTCCTGCCAGTGCGATCACGGATTCTGGCCGATGAATCCTGCCGAATTCAAAGGAAGGGACGACGATCGTCTTGTCAATGGCGGCGTTGGGGTTCAGGCAGAGGATCATCGTTCTCGCGCTTTGCCTGCGGCTCCGAAGAAACGAATCCGTTCGCGCACCAGCTCGGTCTGTGCTGTTCGCGCCGCGGCAAGATATTTGCGTGAGTCAACGAGCTCCGCATCACCTCGGAGAGCCTCACGGACGGCGCCGGTAAACGCCTGGGCTAACTGCGTGGCGACATTCACTTTGCTCAACCCCATGGCGACACCGCGTTTGATCTCCGAATCCGCTACCCCGGAGGAACCATGCAATACCAGCGGGACCGCTACCCGATCACGGATAGCGGCAAGCCGCTCGAGGTCCAGCGAGATCTGTTTTGTCCGGCGGCCGTGCACGGAGCCGAGCGCCACAGCCAGCATATCGATGCCTGTGGCATCCACAAACTGAGCGGCTTCCTCAGGCTGGGTAAGGGCAATGGCAGTTTCGTCAAAAGGCTTTCCGTC
>DAITPI010000592.1:0-2276 GCA_036833655.1 Anaerolineales bacterium
CGCTCGCGCGTCACCTCCCCGAGACAGCGCACGGTCAAGCCCGGACCCGGGAACGGCTGCCGCCAGACGAGCGACTCAGGCAGCCCGAGCGCCTCACCCACCGCGCGGACCTCATCCTTGAAGAGATAGCGCAGCGGCTCCACGAGCTCGAACTCCATATCCTCGGGCAGTCCGCCCACGTTGTGGTGGGTCTTGATCCGCTCCGCTTTGTTCCGGTCTGGCGCCGAGGACTCGACCACATCCGGATAGATGGTCCCCTGCACGAGGAAGCGCGGCTGGCCGAGCTGTTTCGCCTGCGCTTCGAACAAACGGATGAACTTCTCCCCCACCACCCTGCGTTTTGCCTCGGGCTCCGTCACGCCGTGCAGCGCGGAGAAGAATTCGTCCGACGCTTCCACCGTGATCAGCTCCGTGCCCAGGTTGCCGCGAAAGGCTGCCGCCACCTGTTCCCCCTCGTTGTGCCGCAGCAGTCCGGTATCTACGAACACTGCCACCAGCTGGTCGCCGATCGCTTCGTGCACCAGCGCCGCCGCCACCGACGAGTCCACGCCCCCGCTGACGGCTGCGAGGACCCGTTCCCTTCCCACCTGCCTGCGGACGCGCTCGACGGATTCTTCGATAATCGAAGCCGGAGTCCAGGTTGGCTTCGCCTCGCAGATGTCGATCACGAAATGCCGGAGCAGCAGCTCGCCGTGGGGCGTGTGATGCACTTCCGGATGGAATTGCACGCCGAAGTATTTGCGCTGCATATCGCCCATCGCCGCGAAGGGGCTGTTGGGGCTGGCTGCCAGCGCGATGAAGCCTGTGGGGAGCTCCGTGATCCGGTCTCCGTGCGACATCCAAACCGTCGAGAGATCAGAGACGAGAGGAGTAAAGAGCAGGGACTCGATTTTTGCAGGCCCGTATTCGCGCTGGGCAGAGGGGTCCACTTTGCCGCCGAGCGCATGGGTCAGGGCTTGCATCCCGTAGCAGATCCCCAGGATCGGCAAGCCGGTTTCGAAAACGAAATCCTGAATGTGTGGTGCGCCCGCTTCATAGACAGACTTCGGTCCGCCGGAGAGGATAAATCCCTTCGGCTGGATGGCAAGGATCTGCTCCGGTGGAGCATCCCAGGGGAACAGCTCGCAGTAGACCTGCGCCTCACGCACGCGCCGCGCGATGATCTGCGCATACTGCGAGCCAAAATCGAGGATGGCAATCGAGTCCATAATTTTCCCTCACCCCAACCCCTCTCCCTCAGGGAGAGGGGCGAGGGGTGAGGGCGAAATCAAATGAAAATGCAGCTGCGGGAAATCCTGGTACTCCCCGCCGTTGACGATCAGGCGATAGGCAGGGAGCTGAAATTCCTTTACAAGGCTTTGCACGGTGGAGTAAAGATCGGAGAGAAACGCGGTATCGCTGGGATCGAGCTCCTGCATGGAAAGGATCGCCTTCTTCGGCACGAGCAGGACGTGGAACGGATACGCCGGCTTCGGATGGTGGAACGCCAGCAATGTCTCCGTCTCACGCAAGCGTTGCACCGGGATGGCAAAGCTCATGTGCGCGAACAGCCAGCCGATCAAAGGGGCGAAGAACCAGAGCAACCTGCGCATCATTCGCCCTCATCGCTGGTCCTTCTCCCGAGGGGAGAAGGCAATTCGCACCGGGAGAGGTGTTGTCACTCCGGCTCACCAAACACGATCTGGCCGTCGTCCATGGAGGTGATGCACGCCAGCGACTCGATCGGGACATCGAGCGATTTGAGCGCTGCGCGCCCTCCCTCGAAGACCTTCTCGATCAACGCTCCTATACCAACGATCTTCGAGCCGGAGGCTTCTGCCAGCCGCGCCAGGCCCAGGATCGTCTGCCCGCTGGCGAGGAAGTCGTCGATGATCAGCACCTTCTCATGGTTCGCCAGATATTCCGGGGAGATGATCAGTTCCACCATGCGCCCTTTGGTGTGGGATGGCGCGAGCGTCAGGTAGACCTGATCGGGCATGGTGATCGGCTTGGTCTTGCGGGCATAGACCACTGGCAGACCGAGGTGGATCGCAGTCGTCACCGCGGGAGCAATGCCCGAGATCTCGGCCGTCAGGATCTTGGTTGCGCCCACGCCCGCGAAGCGCCGCGCGAACTCCCTGCCACAGGCATCCATCAATAGAGGGTCTACTTGATGATTGACGAAGCTATCCACCTTCAGAATCCCCCCGCCCATATTTTTCCCGTCCCTGAGAATCCGTTCTTCCAGCTCTCTCATGTCGGCCTCCGTGAACAGACCAGTTTCCCGCATTGTACCA
>DAITPI010000593.1:0-2274 GCA_036833655.1 Anaerolineales bacterium
ACTGCGTTGACGATGTCCGCCGGGTAGATCGACGAGGGCGACGGCGTAGTCTCTTCGGGAGGCGGGGTGGAAGTTTCTTCTTGTAACGGAGGCAAGTCTGCAGGTCCCGCGAGCGCGTACGCGGAGGGCAAAAGCCAGACCAGGCAGAGGAGCAGGATCGTCAGGCAGCGGTGAGAGCCATTCATGTGCGTGTCCCAGAAGTATGTTGCAGCTGCAGAGAGAGAAGTAACAGGGAACAAGGCTATTATAATGAGAGCATGTTTATCGACCAGGTAGAGATCCACGTCAAGTCAGGCAAGGGCGGCGACGGCATGGTCCATTTCCGCCGCGAGAAATTCGTGCCGCAGGGCGGTCCCGACGGCGGGGATGGCGGCAAGGGCGGCGACGTCATCTTCGAGGTCAAGCCCACACTCAATACGCTCTCCTCCTTCCGGCAGAACCAGAAGTTTCGGGCGGAGGATGGCATCAAGGGCGGGACTTCGCAAATGACCGGCCGAAACGGCAAGGACCTCATGGTCTACGTGCCCCCGGGTACGGTGCTGCTCGACGCCGATACCGGAGAGGTGATCGGGGACCTCACGAGCCCAGGTCAGACGCTAACCGTGCTGAAAGGCGGGCGCGGCGGACGAGGCAACCAGCACTTTGCCACCTCGCGCAACCAGGCGCCGCGCACTGCTGAAAAAGGCGAGCCCGCCCAGGAGCGGCGGATCAAGCTCGAGCTCAAATTGATTGCCGACATCGGGCTGATCGGCGTCCCCAACGCGGGCAAGTCCACGCTGCTCTCGGTGCTGACCAACGCCAGGCCCAAGATCGCCGCGTATCCATTTACTACCCTCGAGCCGAACCTCGGCGTGGCGAACATTGACGAGGATACGACGGTCGTCCTGGCGGATATCCCCGGGCTGATCGAAGGCGCTGCTCAGGGCGCCGGATTGGGACACGATTTCCTGCGACACATCCAGCGGACGCGCGTCCTGGTCCACCTGCTGGATGGCTTGTCCGAAGACCCGGTCGCGGACTACAGCCAGATCAACTCGGAGCTCTCACTCTTCGACCCCAACCTTGGCAAGAAACCCCAGGTGGTGGCGCTCAACAAGATCGACCAGCCGGATGTCCAGGAGAAGCTGGGCAGCATCCGGGAGAAATTCAAAGCGCTGGGCGTGGAGCTGATGACTGTTTCCGCCCTGGCGCGCACCAATACGCGCGAGCTGCTGATTCGCGCCTACCGAACCCTGGAGGAAACGCCGCCCGTGGAAGAGGTGGAGCTGCCTCTGCCCGTCTACAAGCCCAGGGAAGATCCCCGCGAGTTCGTGGTCACTCGCGAAGGCGCAAACGAATGGCGCATTGCCGGCGCAGCGATCGAACGCGCCGCGTCGATGACCTACTGGCAGCACGATGGATCTGTGCGCCGGTTCCAGAAGATCATGGAAACACTCGGCGTGGAAGACGCGCTACGCAAAGCCGGAATCCAGGAAGGCGATACCGTCGCCATCGGGGATTTCGAGCTGGAATGGCAGGATTGATATGCTGACCAACGGACAACGCACCCTCATTCTTGTCCTCGTCGCAATCGGTGCGATCATCGTGGGACTTTTCGGCTTTCGAACGCTGCGAGTGTGGAGAGATCTCAGGGAACACCGGCCACCGCCGGGCTTTCCAGAAGTCTCGGACCAGGTGGAGACGGACGTCGAGCTGATCCGCGATTGGATGACCATCCCATTCATTGCGAAGATGTATCACATTCCGCCCCCTGTCCTCTATAAAGCTCTCGGAATCTCGCCCCAGGGCAACCACGATAAAAGCCTGACCCAGCTCAACGAAGAATATTTCCCGGGTACCCCGGGGATTGTCGAGGCAAAGATCAAAGCCGCGGTGCTGGAGAATCTACCCCCTCCCCTGCCCACTCTCCCGTCGGTGCCAGCACCCTAAATCACCTGCATGTCGGATTTCCTTCTAACACAAGTTATTAACTATGGCGCGCCGATCCTGGGTGGAATCGTCTTTATCTCCGCTCTGGGCATTCCCCTGCCTGCCACACTGACGATGATCGCAGCAGGCGCGTTCTCGCGTGAGGGTTTTCTTGCCTGGCACACGACCGGCTTGATCGCCTGGGCATGTGTGGTGCTCGGAGACTGCAGCGGTTATGGGATCGGGTACTACGCCCGCGGTCCGGTCCTGCGCCGGCTGGGAGAGTCGGCGCGCTGGATCCAGGCGGAGAATTATTTCCAGCGCTGGGGCGGCATGTCGGTCTTTCTGACACGCTTCCTGGTGACG
>DAITPI010000594.1:0-2262 GCA_036833655.1 Anaerolineales bacterium
GCAGGTCGTCGACGCGTTCGTGAACTCGACGTACTTCACCGTCTCCGCGAGACCCAGCTGAGGCACAAAGGACTTGCCTTCGCGTCCGGGTATGTCACGCCGGGCGAGCGCCACCGAGCCTTTCTCCACGTCTTTGGGCCCGATCTCGACCCGTACGGGGATGCCGCGCAGCTCCCAGTCGTTGAACTTGAAGCCAGGCGTCACGCCCTCGCGGTCGTCCATCTTGACGCGCACCCCTGCTGTTTTCAGGTCGAAGAAAACCCGGTCCGCGATCTCCATCACCTTGCTCTTCTCGAGATCGCTCTTGTAGATGGGCACGATCACCGTCTGGATGGGCGCCAGCTTGGGAGGCATAACCAGACCCTGGTCGTCGCCATGGGTCATGATCACCGCACCGATCATACGGGTGGAGAGTCCCCACGACGTGGTGTAACAATATTCGAGCGCATTGCTCTGATTCAGGAACTTGATATCGAACGCCCTGGCGAAGTTCTGCCCAAAGTAATGCGACGTACCGGACTGAAGGGCGCGCTTGTCCTGCATCATCGCTTCGATGGTGGTGGACATAACCGCGCCGGCAAACTTCTCGGTCTCCGTTTTGACGCCCTTGATGACAGGCACTGCCGCGTCGTTGATGGCAAAATCGGCATACACATCCAGCATGCGATACGTTTCTTCCCTCGCTTCCTGCTCGGTGGCATGCGCCGTGTGACCTTCCTGCCAGTAGAATTCTGCGGTCCGCAGGAAGAGCCTGGTGCGCATTTCCCAGCGCAGCACCGAGCCCCACTGGTTGATCAGGACGGGCAGATCGCGGTAGGACTTGATCCACTTGGAGTACATGTAGCCGATGATCGTCTCGGAGGTGGGGCGCACCACCAGGGGCTCTTCCAGCTTTTGGCCGCCGCCGTGCGTAACCACTGCCAGCTCGGGTGCAAAGCCTTCCACGTGCTCCTTTTCTTTTTCAAAGAACGACATGGGGATCAGCATGGGGAACGCCGCGTTGACGTGACCAGTTTCCTTGAAGCGCCGGTCCAACCCCGCCTGCATGTTTTCCCAGAGCGTCCAGCCATAGGGCTTGACGACCATGCAGCCGCGCACGGGGGAGTAGTCCGCCATATCGGCTTTCAGGACCAGCTTGTTGTACCATTCCGCAAAGTCTTCTGCTCGTGTTGGTAATTTATCTTCAGCCATTCTTCCTCTTTGTATCTATGCCCCGTTGGTCGAGTGGCGGTGCGCGAAGCGTCCGCTGTAGACTTGCCCCTCACTGCCTGCCCGAAGGGCGTGGTGCAGTGCAGGTGTCGAGACCAACAATGACAATTATCTATGCTATTTTATGTTTGCATGCTATTGGTGGTCTCGATACGGGCTGTGCCCTACTCGACCACCGGATTGTTCTAACATATCGACAGCAGTGTGCACATCCTTCGCAAAACGCAGAATCTCACGCTGGTGTGCGGGCACGTAGGTATCGAGGCCCTTGAAGAACTGATCGAAGACGGACTGCCAGCCGTCCCCGATCAGTATCAGCGGCCTCCGGTGCAGGGACTCCACGATCATCAGGTTCCACATGAGAGCGATCTCGGTCAGCGTGCCGGGTCCACCGGGCAGGGCGAACGCCGCGTCCGATTCGTGGATCAGGCTGTGCAGCCGCTCTACCAGGGTCTTCTTGCGGATCTCCTCCACCACCCACCGATTCGCCTTGATCGGGCGCCAGGCTTCGATATCCTCGCAGGTCACGCCGATGACGTGCCCGCCGGCTTCCCCCGCGCCGCGCGAGACCGCTTCCATCGTGCCGATGTAGCCGCCGGTCAGCACAATATGACCGCCCTTTGCGAGCAGCCTGCCCAGCTCCATCGCTTCGGCATAGGCTGCATCGCCTTCTCTGGGCTGTGAACCACCAAATACACTGACTCTCATTCTTGATCCCATTCTCGAGTTTTGTTCACTTCGATTTTATCCAAAATTGCTTCTTCCAGATCGATATCTGTAACATAAGCCAGCTGGAGCAGATACAGCGCCACATCCGCCAGCTCGGCCCCCAGCTCCTCTTTCTTTTGCACCTCGTCGCGCCACTGAAAATGCTCGAGGATTTCTGCCGCTTCCAGAGCCAGTGAGATCGCCAGGTTGCGCGGCGTCTGCGGGCGTTTGCTGTCAGGAGCATCCCAGCCCTTGGAGCGGACTAAGCCATCCATCTTTTCAGTGAGCTGTTTGATATCCATCGCTTCCTTCTCCTCTCCTTCCAGGAGATGGCTGGGGTGAGGT
>DAITPI010000595.1:0-2260 GCA_036833655.1 Anaerolineales bacterium
GAGGTCTCATATGGGCTACCTCGGACATCTTGTGGAAACAAAGCAGGCAACGCTATATAAGATCATTGGTGAACTGCCAAGCATGTCACGGCCCATGTATGAGACGATCCACACAGGCATGCTGACCAGTGAACATGGGATTGTTGCGAATACTGTTGTGAGGCGCTCGACTGTGCCAAGTATTTTCCAGTGTGTCGCGGAGGCAGGCAAGGTGACCGCGGCCGTAGCATACTACTGGGTGTCTGAGCTATATAATCGTGCTCCATTTGACTGGATCGATGATAAAGAAGTCGATGACCAGAAGTTATTGGTCCAGCATGGACGCTTTCACCGAACGGATGACTATCCGGATGAGGAGTCATTTGCCTCGGCGGCGCTCCTGGTACGGAGGTTTTCGCCAGATTATTTGCTGCTGCATCCCGTGATGATGGATTACACGGGCGAAACCTATGGCTCCGATTCAAGCCAGTACCGCCGGCAGGCGATTAAACAGGACGGACTCCTCGGCCCTCTCAGTGTGGAATGGAGGGAACGCGGTTACACCATTCTGATCACCGGCGATCATGGGATCAATAGTGATGGGCATCATGGTGGTACCACCCCTGAACAGCGGGAGGTGCCGCTGTTCATCCTCCCGCCGGATGAACAGGGTCGCGGCGATACCGGTGAAATCGTGTCTCATCTCCATATTGCTCCAACGATCTTGAATTTGCTCGAGATCCCGATCCCTCCCACCATGAAGATGAAACCATTATGACGTTCAGGTCACCGTTCTGATGAGTCTCGTCTTGTGCTAAAGTCGCGAGATTGTGGAGAGCGATAGGGCGCTGGCGCACGAACATCCTGCCGTTATGATGAGAAAAGGTACTCGCGGAGTGCCTTTTTGTTTTGTTCTTCTACAGTTCGATAGGAAAGACTGAATCAGCATATTGACAAAAACCAACAAGCTAGATATTATAACGGCTATCGAATTCCACAAAAATCAACAAAATTCAACAAAGGATGGCTCGTGACGACCTACGAACGCCGCCAATCTCTATTGGACATACTCCGCAAACAGCCGGGTTTGCGAGTTCCTGAGCTTGCCTTGGCTCTGAATGTCTCGGAGGGCACCGTTCGGAACGACTTGAATGCGCTGGAAGAGCAGGGTTTGCTCGTGCGTGTCCACGGGGGAGCCGTCCTCAACCAGCAATATCAGTTTCAAAACAATTCTTTTGTACGACGTTTTCAAGAAAATGCAGCTGCCAAACGTGCGATCGCGCGGGAGGCAGCTGTTTTGGTTCATGATGGGGACTCGATCTTGATGGATGCCAGCAGCACAGCGTATTATTTTGCCAAAGCATTGGCCGAGCGGCGGCGTCTACGCGTGATGACCAATGGCTTTGAAGTTGCCCGCGAGCTGGCACAAAACTCCACGAATACCGTGATATTGATCGGAGGCGTTGTGAACAACGAATCTTCTTCCGTCACCGGTCTGCTGAGCGAAAACATCATCGAAGAGCTGCATATCCAGAAGGCGTTCCTGTCTTGCAGCGGTTTCAGCCTGGCGCGCGGCATGACGGAAGTTCATCTGGCGGAAGCGCAACTGAAACGCAAGATGGTGGAGTCGTCGCAGCGGTTATTTGCCCTCGTGGATTCCTCCAAGTTCGGCAAAGAAGATCTCACTTCGTTTGCACGTCCAGAAAGAATAAACTGCCTGTTCACCGATCAGCACCTGTCTGCCGAGTGGACAGAGCGCCTAAAAGCAGCAGGAATTGATTTTACGATCTGTGAAGAAGAGGCGGCTCCCATCCGATGAGTGAATACATCCTTGAACTCAAGAAGATCAGCAAGAGCTTTTCGGGCGTCGAAGTGCTGCATGATGTCTCATTTGCTTTGCAGCCTGGCGAGGTGCATGCCTTACTGGGGGAAAATGGCGCGGGCAAATCGACACTGGTCAAAATCATCACCGGCGTGCACCAGCCCGATCGAGGTGAGATTCTGCTGAATGGTGAGCATGTCCATTTCAGTGATGCGCGCGAATCTCGCCAGGCGGGGATTGCTGCCATCTATCAGGAGCTCAGTCTATTCCCGGATCTGGATGTGGCGGAGAATATTTTTGCAGGGCGCCAGCCGGTCGGTCTGGGCGGACGTGTCGATTGGCGCAAGCTGTATGCCGAAGCGGGCAAGCTGCTCGAGTCGCTCGGGGTCAAGCTCGATCTCAGGCAAAAGGCTCGGAGCCTTAGTATCGCCCAGCAGCAGATGGTCGAGATCGCGCGGG
>DAITPI010000596.1:0-2250 GCA_036833655.1 Anaerolineales bacterium
GGAGTATCACACCCAAGGCTGGAAGATTCGTAGCGGGCTTTGCTCGCGCCTTCAACCTGGCGCCGGAAACTCTGAGGAGAGTATCCGCCCTGTGATCGCCAGAAGGAATGCAAATTCTAGGATTGTGCAGCTCCGATCATACGAAGCAACATTGGGCTGAAGTAGGGAATCAACCAGATGAGCCAGACAAGAACGCTGAACCTGTGAAAATTCACGATCATTTTTTCATCCCGCCTGAGCAACACCAGCGTTGCCCAGAGCGCATGGATCAGCATAAGAATAATTGCCAGCAAGCCCGAATAGCCGTGAATATCATAGCTCATCCCGCCCACATAATCGAACATCATGCCTGTTCCCAAGGTATCGCAGACCAGGCCCAGCCAGAAGAAAGCCGTATGCCAGGCTTTGAGTCTTCCCTGGAATCGTTCACTCCAGACGCCAATGGAATAGAAGAGAAGTGCCAGGTTGATAATGATGACAGCAGCAGGATTCATCGATGTTTTCCTCCAGGAGTGGTTGTGATGCTGCAACTATTGTACCTGCTTGCCGGGAAAACCTGAGGATGCAGACCACTTCACTATGAAAGACCACGCTCACCTCTTTCAGGTGAGCGTGGTTTGCCGTTGCATGGGGATCAGGCCATTTGGACCTGAGGCAGGTGCTTCATTGCCTCCCGGACTGCTTCGACCGGATATTCGTAATCCTCCAGCTTTCCGCTCAGATAAGCCTCATACGCGCCCATGTCGAAATTGCCATGCCCCGAAAGATTGAAGAGGATCACGCGTTTCTGATCCTTTGCTTTGGCGTCAAGCGCTTCATCCATCGCGGCGCGGATCGCATGGGCAGACTCAGGGGCTGGGACAATTCCCTCCGCTCGGGCAAACTGGACCGCAGCGTCGAAGGTCGGGATCTGTTTGACCGCCACTGCCTCAATATGACCCGCATCATACAAAGCGCAGATGCTCGGCGCCATGCCGTGATAGCGCAAGCCGCCCGCATGGATTCTGGGAGGGATGAAGTCATGACCCAGCGTATGCATTTTGACAATGGGAGCCATCCTGGCTGTGTCGCCATAGTCGAAGGTGTATACGCCTTTCGTCAGGCTGGGTGTAGCTGTCGGTTCGACAGCCAGCAGGCGCGTCCGCTTGCCGTTCTTCAAATTCTCGCGCAGGAACGGATAGGCGATTCCGGCGAAGTTCGAGCCGCCACCGACGCAGCCGATCACCACATCCGGATATTCATCTGCCATCTCCATTTGCTTGAGGGCTTCTTCGCCGATCACGGACTGATGCAGGAGTACATGATTCAATACCGAGCCAAGTCCGTATTTCTTTGTGCCACCCGACGTCGCCGCGGCTTCGACAGCTTCTGAAATTGCCATCCCAAGCGAACCAGGGTTTTCAGGATCCGCTTCCAGCACGGAACGCCCGTAATTGGTCAGGTTCGTTGGGCTGGCATAGACCCTGGCTCCATAGGTCTCCATCAAGTTACGGCGATAGGGTTTCTGCTGGTAGGAGATCTTGACCATGTAGACCTCCAGGTCAAGGTCAAAGACATTGCAGGCGAAGGCAAGAGCTGTGCCCCATTGTCCTGCACCAGTTTCGGTGGTCATGGCTTTGATACCAGATTTCTTATTATAGAACGCCTGGGGAATGGCAGTATTGGGTTTGTGACTGCCGACCGGAGAGGCGCCTTCATACTTGTAATAGATATGAGCGGGTGTGCCGAGTGCCTTCTCCAGGCGTCGCGCCCGCAGCAGCGGGGTGGGACGATACAGCTTGTAGATCTCGCGCACTTCCTCGGGAATCTCGATGTAGCGCTCTGTGCTGATCTCCTGCAGGATCAAGTCCATTGGGAAGAGCACGGATAGAAAGTCCGGCGTGACCGGCTCCAGCGTGCCGGGATGCAGCACCGGCGTCGGCGGGACCGGGTTATCGGCATTGATGTTGTACCAAAACTTCGGCAGATCGCTTTCGTTCAACAGGAATCGGGTCTGGTCAGGCATGGCTTCTCTCCTTTTTGTATATGTCTCAGAAATGTCATCCTGAGCGAAGCGAAGGATCCCGCCGCGAAGCGGCGAGACTCTTACCTGCACTGGCACGCAGGTGCAAGTGTCGGTCGTGGCGCCTCGGCGTCACTCCCTCAGAGTGACACTTCTGAGTGAAGACGATGCGTTGGGGCGAAAACAAAAACGTCCATCCCAGACATGGGACGGACGCTGAATCCGTGGTGCCACCCAACTTAGGCTGT
>DAITPI010000597.1:0-2240 GCA_036833655.1 Anaerolineales bacterium
GTAGGCGAGCAGGCGGGTCAGCACTTCGCGAATGTTGCTGCTCCGGATCTCGCCTGTCATCGATGCGGTAAACTCGTTGTCCGGGATTGGGGTAGGCAGGACGACATCCACCAGCGGCGCATAACGTGCCAGGTCCGGGTCGATCCTCGCCAACCTGTCCGTGATTCCGCTCTGGATCAGTGCCTGCGCCTCTTCCTTGAACTCGACGCCCGCCAGCAGTTCCTCTAACCCGAGGATTTTGTTGAAGATCGGGCGCCAGGCGTGGTACAGATTGGATTTCTCGATCGGGTCGCCGCTGCCGGCAAACGTCCGGACACGCAGCGTCTCTGCCTGGCGGGTGAGATCTTCGAAGAGGCGCGATTTACCGATGCCCGCCTCGCCCAGGAGCACAAGCGTCTGGTGCGGCGCGCCGCGCGCCAGTTCCTGCAGGGCATTGGCAATGAAGGTCTTTTCTTCCTGGCGACCGATGAGCTCCGTCTTCGGGCGGATAACGCTCTTCTTCTGCTCGAGGGGATGGAAGACCTCTACAGGCTCCAGACGCCCCTTGACCAGCTGAGACGGGATCGTCTCGAACTCCACGGCATCTTTGGCACTTTCATACGTGATGCGATCGCACAGGATCGGAACGCCATGCTTCTCGATCAGTTGCTCCTGCCGGCTCGCGGCGCCCATCAAGCGCGCCGACAGGTTGACCGCGTCGCCGATGATCGTATACTCGCGACGCGACTCGTTTCCGATCGAGCCACAGAAGATGCGACCGGTCGTGATGCCTATGCAGCTGCGGATGTGGAGCTTGTTCAGCTCCTTGCGGATCATCAGTGCGGCCTGCGCGCCGCGGGCGGGATCATCCTCATGCGCGAAGGGAGGCAGCCCCAGTGCCGCAACGATGGTTATGCCTTTATCGTCGACGTTGATTTTGTTGATACTCCCCTCAAACCGGTAGACTGAACGCTGAATGAGGCGGGCGATCTCCTGGGCATTATCCAGCCTGGTGTCCTGGTCGATATCCGGCAAATTGACAAAGAGGACGGTCACCCGCCGGAGCTCGGCGATCCAGCTCCCCTGGCCGGCGGTGAGACGGTTGATGATGGCGCCGGGGATGTAAGGGCGCAGAGAGTTTTCCGCTCCGGCGGGGATCACCGGCTTTGCCGGCGAGCTAAATATGGATGAGGGCTTGTTCAGGCTGGCGAGACGTCCACCCTGGGCGATGGTATCTTTGAGCTCGAATTCCATCGGCTCCGCCTGGCAATCGTTGCGGATCAGCTTCCAGGCGGACGGGGTCACGAGGATATCGCCGGCGCTGGCAAGAGAGTTCGCGAGACCCAGCTCGACCAGCGGCGTTCCTGTGATCAGAAACTCCCAGCGATTGAATACCCCGCCCACGTGCGCTGTGCTGATCTTACCCATGCTGATCGCCAGCTTGAGGTAGAGATTCGCATTCTCGACCTGGTAATTGGTCAGGCGCCGGTGGACCTCGATTGCGCACTCTGCAGCGCGCATAGTCCATTGCCACTGGTCCGCCCGCGAAACACGATCTGCAGCCGGCCTGGAGGGGAGCGCCGAGGAATCTTCCAGGGGCAGGTCCGGGACGATGGGCCAGACAGCAATCACCGCGTCGCCCGCGAACTTGACCACATCGCCGCCATACTCATGAATGATGTTGATCAATTCACCGAAGTATTCGTTGAGGATGCCCGCCAGCGTCTCCACGCCCGAGGGTCCCCTTGCCACCATACGCTCCGTCAGCAGCGTGAAACCCGAAATATCGGCGAACAGAAGGGCAGCCTGAAAGTCCTCTGCGACCGGTGCTTCGATGGGAGCAGGGTCCGCGACGACTCTGTTCTGAATCAAACGTGGGACATAGCTGGCGAGCACTTCCGTCAGCGCGAGGTTGGGCATGCAGAGGGCTCCATAGTGGATTTCTTGAGGTGACCGTTCAATATGATACTCCCTCTCCAAAATAAATGGGAGGGAAGGACCACAGGCTCCAGGGTTGTCTACGTGACCCGTTCCCGCCTGGAGCATGATTCCTGCGGAGCTATTCGTTGGGCATCCAGAGCCGCAGTCCAGTCATCTCGCAGTGCGTCCCGTAATCCTTGTTGGTGCCGGAAAGGACCGTTAGCCCCAGGCTGCCCTGTGCGAGCCTGCTCTGGGCCAGTGTATATTCGCCGACCACCTCGCCATTCACCAGCACGTAGGCATACGCACCTTTGACTATCAGGGTAAAGTCTGCCTCCGCA
>DAITPI010000598.1:0-2235 GCA_036833655.1 Anaerolineales bacterium
CGGTAGAAGGCGGTTTGCCTGACCGAGGTCAACCAGCGCGCCCTGAACACTATTATCTCTCAGTTTAACACGGGCGCGTTCGAGATAGGCTTCACCAAAATTCGGGTCCAACTCTATGGCATTATCCAAAAGTGAAAGGACATCCGCGTTCGAGTCGCTTGCAAGCCTGGCGCGCGCCATGCCGACGTACGCAGGGCCAAAGCTTGAGTCTATTTCCAGTGCCAGCTGATGTTCCTGCAGGGCGTTACCATAATTGCCTTTGAAGCGATAGGCTTCGCCGATGTAATAGTGCGCATCTGCCGCCTCGGGCTCCAGCTCAATCACCTGCTGCATCATGCGAATGGCTTCATCCCAATCGCCTCTTCGAAAGACGAGCTGTGCAGCGTTAAATGTATCTGCTGAGATTGGCGGATGCTTTGTGACCACATATAAAGGAGTCGGCGTGTAGGGCACAGAAAGCAACTCGGAGAGCGGAGCAGAGGTATTTAACAGAACGGGTCGCGCAGTAGCATTGAGCGCTGTAGGAGTAAGTGTATAAGTGGGTGAAGGGCCGGTGGCAGTTGCGGTTGGAAGCGGTCCCTGGCTCGCATTCGGGATAATAAAGCCGAACACCACCGCGCCGATAAGAACCGCACCCAGCAGGACGAATCCGCCCAGACGAACAATCGGGCTGGCTTTGACTGCTTGCCAGCCTCTTAGCCTGGGTTTTTCGTGCGCCAGCAAAAGCTTTTCCTCCCAGGCGCGCGTCCGGTTTATTGCGAAAGGCTGAACGGTATCATCCGGCGGCAACGCGCCGTGCAGGATCAAGCCGCGTTTCGCGGCGGCATTTTCAGGGTCCAGCTTGAACGCGGTCTGGAGGCAGTAAATCCGCTCCTTGGTGGTATCGACCGTGGAGCTCATCCAGACCCAGTAGGTCGCGTTGTTCTGATTGTTCTTGAGCAAACCCGTCAGTAATTCTCGTGCACGTGTTTTGTTCCCCTCACGCAAGGCATCTACTGCTTCCTGGAATACATCATCGTCGGCCATAGGCTCATTTTACCCTACTCGTGAAATTCCTCCACCTGGTAGGTAAGTACATCGAAATGTCGATCCCTCCACGAGCCAGGGTCGACGCCCAGTTTATAGCAAAGGTTATCCATAAAATCCGCAGGGTCGCGGAGCTTCCCCCACACTTGCGGGAGGAATGTGGCATGCCGGCCTGTGGAATCGCGCAAAATGACCCCATCCACATTTGGATGCAATTTGGATAACAAGTCATCCGCATCTTCATAGTCAAGCGGGACAGGGCGCGTCAAGCGCGAGACCTCGATCCTGATCCCGTTTAATTCCTCTACCTGCACGGGAGGAAAGCGCGGGTCTTCAAGCGCGGCGGCAACGGCATGTTCACGCACATCCTCAGCAAGAGGCTGATAGGGCTCCAGCGAGCCGATGCAGCCGCGCAGTTGTCCATGCACAGTGAGTGTGATGAATGACGCTCCTTGTTCGCGCAGGTGGAATGATAAGGAGGATTGATCCAGAGGCAATAACGTTTCGCCTTTTACTCCACATTCGATGGCCTCACGCGCCAGGTGGATCAGGGCTTTCTGCTCTTCGAGAGTAAGTTTATTTTCCATACGTTGCGCCGCCTCCCTGGCTCTCCTCCAAATTCCTGGAAATCATAGGAGAGTTGGCTAAAGGTAAAATCAATTTCCAATACACCCGGTTGTGATATACCAACGGTTGACCCATGCCCTCACCGCTCGCGGCGGTGACCTCCGCCAGGAAAAATGTATTCTCCCCGATGGGGATCGAATTTACCACCCGGCAGTTGAAATAGGCAATGCCGCCTGTCAGCAGGGGCGCATCTATAACCAGCGTTTCAGTGGGCAGCCCTGCAAAACGATCCTTG
The DNA here is from genome assembly GCA_036833655.1 of Anaerolineales bacterium. GTDB lineage: Bacteria > Chloroflexota > Anaerolineae > Anaerolineales > Villigracilaceae > Defluviilinea. The sequence goes on from DAITPI010000598.1 coordinate 1,889, forward strand.
ATATCAGGGATTTTTCCTGCAAATCGATCGGCCAGTTCCTTCTGGTCGGAGGAAAGGATTGTGATCGAGAACTCGCCGGACTTCACCACTAATTCATGTGTGTGGGTTAGCTGCTTTAGGGTAACCGCGATCATGGGCGGCTCCAATGAAACGGATGTGAACGAGTTAACAGTCATGCCATATTGCTGGCCGTCATGCATGGCTGTGATCACAGCCACACCGGTTGTCCAGGTGCGCATGGCGCGGCGAAGTTGTTCTGAATCAATAGTCATAATTTCTCCGATGGTATTTCAGGCTCTTCGGGAATTTCCGTGATAGATACCCGGATTTGGGGGTGGGGGCGTGCG
>DAITPI010000599.1:0-2234 GCA_036833655.1 Anaerolineales bacterium
CAAGTTCAGTGACCCGGGCGGGCTGGAACCGGTGGATATTCTTTTCCTCGCCCAGCCGCATGGACAGGCGCAACGTCATATCGAAGAGTATGCCAGGCTGGCGCCCAGAATCATCGACCTGGCCTCGGATTTCCGCCTGCGGGATGCGGCGTTTTATGAGCAATGGTACGGCGAGAAACATACCGCGCCGGAGTGGTTGAGCAAATTTGTGTACGGGCTGCCCGAGCTTCACCGCGCCGAAATGGCGACGGCGAACTACGTCAGTGGAGTGGGATGCAATGCCACCGCGAGCAACCTGGCTCTGCTGCCGCTGGTCAAAGCGGAGCTGCTCGACCTCTCCACACCAATCTTTATCGAGATCAAAGTGGGATCCTCGGAGTCGGGCGCGGAAGGGAATGCCGGCTCCCATCATGCCGAGCGAGCCAACGTCATCCGGACCTTCTCGGCATTTGGGCATCGTCACACCGCCGAAGTGATCCAGGAGATGGGCCTGAATGCGGAGCGTATCTCGCTCACCATGACGGCCGTGGACCTGGTGCGCGGTGTGCTGGCAACGGCGCATGCCAGAGTCAAGCCGGGGGTGACGACAAAAGACCTGTGGAAGGCGTACCGGGTGGTCGCGAACGAGAATCCGTTCGTGCGGGTGGTGAGGGAACAGCGCGGGATCTACCGCGTCCCCGAGCCCAAGATCCTGGCAGGCTCGAACTACGCGGACCTGGGTTTCGAGCTGGACGAGGGCAATGGTCACATCGTAGCCATGTGCGCGATCGACAATCTGATGAAAGGGGCAGCAGGCTCGGCGGTGCAGTGCATGAATTTGATGATGGGCTGGGAAGAAACGCTGGGGTTGGAGTTCATGGGGTTGCATCCGATATAGGAATTTTCTGATGGTCGAGTAGCCCTGAGCGTTCTTTGCGAAGGGCATATCGAGACCATCAATAACAGCTCGCTATGGAATTTTGAGATGTGGTCTCGATACTTTCCTCACTTTGTTCGGAACTACTCGACCACCGTTTGAAATGGAGAGCAAATGAGTCAATCCATCACCGTTGTAAAACTTGGCGGCACGCAAGGCGTGGATTTCTCTGCAATCTGCCAGGATGCGGCTGAGCTTCTGAAGCAAGGCAGGCAACTCGTTTTCGTGCACGGCGGCTCTGCCGAAGCGAACGGGTTGGGAAAACAATTAGGCACGCCGCCGAAGATGATCACCTCGCCTTCAGGATACACGTCGCGCTACACGGACAGGAAAACGCTGGAAATCTTCTTGATGGCAGTGAACGGCAAGGTCAATTCCTTGCTGACCGAACAATTACAGATATTGGGAGTCAATGCCTTTGGCCTGTGCGGACTTGATGGGAAATTGATACAAGCCACGCGCAAGGATGCGATTCAGAGCATCGAAAACGGAAAACGGAAAATCATCCGCGATGATTACACGGGGAAAATTGAAGCAGTCAATAGCGATTTATTGCGGCTGCTGCTGGATGCAGGCTACCTGCCTGTCATTGCACCGCTCGCGGTGAGTGAGAAAGGCGAGGCGCTCAACATAGACGCAGACCGCACGGCGGCGATGGTCGCGTCCGCGCTGAAGGCGGAGACGCTGATCCTGTTGACGGCTGTCCCGGGGCTGATGAGGAATTTCCCGGACGAGTCGACCCTCATCCGGCAGCTGCCGGTGAGCCAGCTTGCGGCGGCGAGTGAAGCAGCGCAGGGCCGCATGAAGAAGAAAGTGCTCGGCGCCGAGGAAGCCCTCAAGGGCGGCGTCTGTCGCGTTATCATTGGGGATGGAAGAATCCAGAAACCGATCTCACATGCACTTGCAGGAAACGGAACTATCATCGAATGAATACCAACGAAATCATCGCCATGGAAAACAAGCACACAACCGGCGTCTATGCCAAACAGCCGCTGGCGATCGTGCGCGGACAGGGCGCTCTGCTATTCGACGCGGAAGGTGTGGAATACCTGGACTGCGCCTCGGGACATGGCGTCGCCAGCCTCGGGCACGGTCACCCCAAGATTGCCGAAGCTCTCTACAAGCAGGCATCGACCTTGATTACGTTGTTTGAGTCGTTTCCCAATGATCAGCGCGCCCTGCTAATGGAAAAGATCACGGCGCTCGTACCGGGTCTGGACCGGGTCTTCTTCTGCAACTCGGGGACAGAAGCGGTGGAGGCATCGTTCAAGTTTGCGCGCATCTCTACGGGACGCAAGAACATCGTCGCCGCGATGCG
>DAITPI010000600.1:0-2231 GCA_036833655.1 Anaerolineales bacterium
GGCAGTTTCAGCGTGGGTAATATCCGCTGAGGCGCGCACAATGCCATCCAGCAGGGTATCCAGATCCAGGGTGGACGCCAGGTCACGTGAAATTTCGATCAGTCGCAGATAACTATCGAGTGTCTGTGTTTTGATCTCAGCCATTTCGTGTCCGCTTCGCTATTTCGGGTAGGATGGTCGCAACATCGTCCATGATCACGACATCGGCTCGTACATTTAAATAGGTAGGAGTGTTGTTGATGATGATCAAATGCGCGCCGCGGTCGAGAGCTTGCATCGGCAAGCCTGCCACAGGCAGGACCTCTAGGGATGATCCAGCGACCAGCATCAGGTCACATTGACGGGCCGCCCGCTGTGCTTCCATCCAGGCCGATTGAGGAAGCTGCTCACCAAACAATATCACATCTGGTTTAAGTATTCCATTGCAATTCGGGCACAAAGGTATTTTCCCCCCATCCAGATAAGGCTGCAAAAGCGGCTCTGATTCGAAATGCCTGAAACATGCTGTACATGAAAGCGTTCGCCATGTGCCGTGTATTTCCACTACATGCTTCGAACCAGCCTTTTGATGCAAGGCGTCAATATTTTGGGTGACAATGGTCTGCAGACGGCCCGAATCTTCCATTGCAGCCAGGGCTAGGTGCGCGGCGTTTGGCTTTGCATTAAAGATCTGGCTTGCCAGTGGATGGAACCAATTGAAGAAACGTCCGGGAGATGTGCGAAAGGAGCTTAATGATGCGACTTCCATCGGCTCATCGCGGGACCATAAGCCTGTTCCCTCTGAACGGAAGTCTGGTATGCCTGATGGGGTGGAGAGGCCCGCTCCGGTCAGCACGACAGCGCGTTTTGCCTTCCGGAATAACTCTGCCGCGTCCTCAATTGCCGTCATGATGGCGAGTGAAGGACTGGCAGGTTTGCTCATCTGGGCAGGGCCTCCCGTTCGACCATAAACTCGACAAGTTTGTTGATCTGCCGGGCTGTCAGGCTTTCAGGCTGGCACAACACTGCGGGAGTCTGTACCCGTGTAGCCTGGACAAATAGCTCGGGGGCAGGTGTCAGCGTGCTGATAATTTCGTGGTCAAGTTTGGTCTGCACCTGGCTGGCGGGCAGCTGAGTATCGGAACGGATGCGGTTGTTTAAAACCACGTTGATGTTTTTCTTATGCGCGCCCAGTGCGGCGATATCATCTATGAGGGCCTTCGTGTGAATGATCGTGTTTGGCACTCCTTCCAGAATGATCAGTGTTTCATCACACTGGCGCAGGATTTTTTCGGCGAAAGGCTGCAGGCCCACGCCAAGATCGAGAACGATAAAACGTGCCAGGCCGGCCAGCCTCGAAACGATTGTCTCATAATTTGCGGTTTGATTGATCAAATGCGTATCACGCGGGCGGTCAGAAGCCAGTAACAGCTTCATCCCCGATACATGATGAACGAGTGATTCGCGCACACGGTCGCGCGTGATATCAGATAATTTGCTGAGGCTTAGCAGATCCACGAGCCCTTTGGAATTTGTCAGACCCATATCAAGTGCCAGCGCCCCCCGCCCCGGCAGCATCTCCGCGACAATCACCTCACTCCGGGTACGGGTCTGCAGGCCAGCTCCAAGATTTGCTGCGAGGGTAGTTACGCCCAGCCCGCCGCGCGCCCCGAGAATGCCGATCACATAGCCGTGGTTCTCATCTCTGAGTAAGCCGTCCTCCCCTTTTTTCTCCCTTAAGCGCGCCAACAGGGTCTTCACACGCCCTTGCAACTCGGATGGATGGGTGGGTTTGGTCAGGTAATCATTCGCGCCCACCTCAAAACCGACCACCTTATCATCGAGCTGGGTTTTGGCGGTAAACATCAGGATGGGCGTTTCCAGGGTAGACGGATTCTGACGCAGGCAGCGTGTGACCTCATAACCGTCCATATCAGGCATCATCACATCGAGCAGAATTAGATCCGGGTCCTCTTCGAACGCTTTATCCAAACCTTGTTGACCGTTGGTGGCTGCGCTAATCTGGTATCCTTGTCGCTGGAGCATTAACCCCACCAGCCGGAGTGTATCTAGATCGTCGTCAATGATGAGAATTTTTTCGCTCATTCTAATTTTTCCTTAACATTGTAACAGTCTAGCATAAAGCGGCGTGTAGAGCAAGATAATTACAACTCGGGCAAGTATGCTATAATTGAAGCCTATTCAAGGGACATACTCCCATTTATGGGGATGACAGGCTTCGACGGGAGAGG
>DAITPI010000601.1:0-2229 GCA_036833655.1 Anaerolineales bacterium
GGCGTCCTTGGTCATGCCCTGGATCACACTGGAGATGTGGCCAAGCAGATGCGCCGTGCGGATCTCGGTGTAAAAGTCGTACTGTTTGTCAAAAAAGACAGTCCGCAGGTAATAAGTCTTGCCGGCTCCTTTACGACCCATAATAATAGACGGCCGCTGGTCGAGGTTCTTGTAGATCATGTTATGCCGCTCGAACAGCCGGTTCATTACATCGGTGTCCTTAGGATCGATGTCGATCGAGTCGATCGGGCCGAACGGTTCATCTTTTGTAAGGTAGGGACGGAGTGTATTGAACAAGGGATATCCTCCTGGCTGCCATGCGGTCAGTAGAGGGATTATACAGGGGAAAGAAAAGACCTGACAGGTCGTAGCGATAGAGAACTGCGGAGACCTGCCAGGTCTGCATTATTTATGTCTCGGATATGACCCCAGCACGCGCAGCATCAAGGCATACTCCCCCAGATGATCGAGCGCTTTCTGTGCGCGTTCCTCGTGGACCGCGCCAATGAAGTCAATGTAGAAGAGATATTCCCAGGGCTTGCCCTGCAGCGGCCGGGACTCGATCTTGGTCAGGTCGATGTCGCGCAGGGCAAAGACGCTCAGGGCTTTGAACAACGCGCCGGGCTGGTTCTTCAGTGTGAAGACAATGGATGTCTTCGACTCCCCGTCAGAGGGGTTGGCTGCCGTACGGGAGATCGCCAGGAAGCGGGTGTAGTTCTCGGCGTTGTCTTCGACTCCTTCCTCGAGGATCTGCATGCCATAGATCTCTGCGGCGCGGCGAGAGGCGATCGCAGCGGTATCGCCTGCGCCTGACTCTTTGAGCATCTTGACGCTCCCAGCGGTGTCGTAAACCGATTCCGTTTTGACGCCGAGACCGCGCAAGTAGGCGGCGCACTGTCCCAACGCCTGGGGGTGACTAATCACCTTTTTGATCTCCGCCTTAGATACGCCCGGCAGGGCGATCAGGCAGTGCTGCACACGCAGGAGGTATTCGCCGGTGATATGCAGATCGTGGCGCAGGAGCAGGTCATAATTCTGGTGGATGCTGCCTGCCAGCGAGTTCTCGATGGGGATCAATCCGGCGTCACACGCCCCCGAGACCACGGAATCGAATACCCTGTCGAATGATTCGCAGGGCTGGGTTTCCACGTCCCCGAAGTAGTTGAACACCGCTTGTTCGCTATACGCACCGGGCTCACCCTGGAATGCTACTTTCATTTTGGCTCCAACAGCTGATTTCGATATGACCTCAAAGAGCGCTCGTCCTCCTCAACCAGTGGTGGTGTGTTAGCCCCACCAGAAGGGAATTGCGATCATGATATAAAGCCCAACCAAAGCCAGGCCCTCGAGCCAGTTGGACTCGCCGTCGTAGACAATCAAGGCACTCAGGATCGCCGCCAGCGCCAGCGCAACGACCAGCAGCGGCGGCAGCACAAGCGTCAGAGGGACAGGGGTGAAAAAGTAAGAGACCAGGACAAGGATCGGGGTCAATGCCAGCGCAACCTGAAGGGAGCTGTTCAGGGCAATGCTGATGGCGTAATCCATGTTGTTCTTGATCGCCAGCTGGATGCCCACCACATTCTCCACGGCGTTCCCGGCAATGGCAACGATCACCAGACCCGCGAACGCCTGGGAAATATTCCAGGCCTCCATAGTGGGCTCGAGCGCCTGGACGAACCAATCGGACACGAAAGCGGTCACAATTCCGGCAGTAACCAGCACAGAGACCGCCAGTCCGCGGGACCAGGCTCTGCCCTCCAGCTCGGAAGCCGGTACACCTTCTCCCACCGTGCCACCCTTCAGGGAAAACGGAATGCTCCCGGCGAATACGGTCAGCAGGACCAGTGCACTGGCAATACTCAGGATCTCCTCGTGAGGCTCCGCGGGCGAATGGATCGTATGGACGAGCGTCGGGACCACCAGGGCACAGACAGCCAGCACCATCATGATGACAATGGCACGCGGTCGCTCGGAAGCGAAGCGCTGCGTGCCGTGTCGCCAGCCGCCAAGCAAGAATGCCAACCCCATGACAAGCAAGCTGTTCGCCAGAATCGATCCGACGATGGCGGATTGCACGACCGTGACTAGCCCTGCTCGCAACGCAAAAAAGCTGACGAACAGTTCCGGCATGCTGGCGATGCTCGCCTGCAGAACACCCGTCGCGCCCGGACCCAGATAGTTCCCAAGCTGCTCGGTTGCCTGACCGACGACCATGGCAAGGCTTGCCAG
>DAITPI010000602.1:0-2226 GCA_036833655.1 Anaerolineales bacterium
CAATGAAGCGATCCGACGCCAGAAGACCGGCCGTATGGCTGTCACGACGCGCACCATGCGTCAGATTCTGGCACAACTGGTGCTTTCAGAATCCACGTTTCAGCGGCTGGGCCCGGCCCTCAACTCGGGCACATCGATTTTCATGTATGGTCCTCCCGGCAACGGTAAGACCAGCGTCGCCCGTGCTTTTGGCAATCTGGTGCTCAGCCAGGCGATGTACATCCCTTTTGCAGTATACCTTGATGGTCAGGTGATCAAAATCTATGATCAGGTCAGTCATAGACTGGCGCCCGGCGGAGAGGTTCCAAAGGCCAGTAGTACGGGCAGCCTGCGCACGAGTCAACGCCGCGATCCTCGCTGGGTCAAAGTGCGCCGGCCATTCATCGTGGTCGGTGGTGAGTTGACTCTGGAAGGACTGGACCTGGTATATGACGAGGTGCATAAATTTTACGAAGCGCCCTTCCAGGTGAAAGCCAATGGCGGCATTTTATTGATCGATGACTTTGGGCGGCAGCAGGTGCGTCCGCGTGATCTGCTCAACCGCTGGATCGTACCGCTTGAAAACCGTGTGGACTTCCTCACGCTTCATAACGGCCGGAAAGTTGAAGTGCCCTTCGATGTTTTGATTGTGTTCTCGACAAACCTCCCGCCAAAAGACCTCGTGGACGAAGCCTTTCTCAGACGTTTAAGACACAAGATCGAGATCGGCGACCCTTCCTATGAAGAGTATCGCGAAATATTCAAGCGGGTTGCCCAGGATAAAAGAGTCGAATATAGCGACCAGGGGCTGGCCTATCTATTGCAGGAGTGGTATATCAAACGCAACCGCAAATTACGTGCTTCCCATCCACGCGACCTTTGCGACCAGATCCTTGATATTTCTAGCTATCTTGCCGTCCCGCCAGTCATGACACGGGATATGCTCGACCGTGCGGCGATGGCGTATTTTGTTGATATTTAGTCTCATAGTTTATATCGCCTTACGGATTACGCATCACTCCTTGTAATGCGTACTCCGTTAATTGTTTACCATGCTGGAAAGCCTCCTTCGCCCCACTATCTTTGCTCACCGCGGTGCTTCTGCTCATGCTCCAGAAAACACTCTGGCCGCGTTTGAATTGGCGGCGGCCCAGGGCGCGGACGGAATTGAACTGGATGCGAAGCTGTCCGCGGATGGGCACGTGGTTGTCATTCACGACCCGACAGTGGATCGCACAACCGATCGGCCTGGCCGTGTGAAAGATCTGTCCCTGGCAGAGCTTCGTTCTCTGGATGCGGGCGCCTTCTTTGCAGAGAAATATCGCGGGGAGAAAGTTCCAACCCTTGAAGAAGTCTTTGAAGCTTTGGGGAAACGCATGTTTGTCAACGTTGAATTGACGAATTACAATACCCCGGGCGATCATCTGGTTGAGTCCGTTTGCAGGCTGGTTAAAGAATTCGGATTGCAGAAACAGGTACTGTTTTCATCCTTTTTTGCGTCGAACCTTTCGAAAGCCAGTGGCTTGCTCCCTGAAGTTCCGCGCGGGCTTCTGGCTTTTAATGGGCTTTTCGGCGCCTGGGCCCGCTCCTTTGGTTTTGCGTTTGGCAAATATCAGGCGTTGCATCCTAATGTAGAAGATGTAACTCCACAACAGGTCCAGCGCGTGCATCGCATGAGGCGACGAGTCCACGTCTGGACGGTTAATACAGCAGAGGATATGCGGCGTTTGTTCCGCTGGGGTGTGGACGCGATCTTCACCGATGATCCGCATTTGGCAGTTCAAGTAAGACGGGAATCTGAATGAAGTTCCAGATCAGTTTGTATAACGGGATACGGGCGGAGGCCTGGAAAAGAAGATTGAACCCTGGCGCGGGAGGAACATGGATTTGAGACGTGCCGTTGGGTGGATGACGGCTGTAGCCCTGCTGACACTGGTGGCAGCGACTCTTTGGCCGGTGCCTGCCGCGCATGCACAGCCCTCGCAGGTGCAAGCAGTGCTTGCTTCTATGACCCCTGAGGAACGAGTGGGACAATTATTCCTTGTCACTTTACGCGGGACCGATAGCGGGGCGGAATCGCAAATCCATGACCTGATCGCAAATCAGCATGTGGGCGGCGTGGTTCTGCTGGCTGAGAACAATAATTTCGTTGATGAGCCGGATACAATTGCCGGGGCGCATCAACTGATCACCGCCCTACAGACCATCGAGACGGAAGCGACGCTGCAGACGCCGCACCCCTCCCGC
>DAITPI010000603.1:0-2190 GCA_036833655.1 Anaerolineales bacterium
AGCTTGCCGTGGACGAAGCCTGCACCAACATCATCTCCCACGGCTACAGGGACCTCGACCCCGGCTCGATCATCCTGGACCTGGAGATCGAGCCCGCCAAATTGACCGTGTCCCTCACCGACTTCGGTCACTCGTTCGAGCCCAGCAGCGCGCCGCTCCCGGACGTGGACGCCCCCATCGAGGAACGCGAGCTCGGCGGGTTCGGACTGTTCTTCATCCAGCAGTCTATGGACGATGTGGATTACCGGGTGACCGAAGATGGCAACAAAATGATCCTGACCAAGTACCTCACGAAACCAGTTGGAGGACAAGCATGAAAACGGAAATTCAGCAGGACAAAGGCAGCACCACCGTCACCGTGACGGGCAGCATCGACGCCCTCACCGCGCCGGAGCTGGCAAAAAGCCTGGGCGATGAGGTGGCAAGTGGGCATGTCAATCTGGTGGTCAACCTCGTGGGCGTCGAGTTCATGAGCAGCGCCGGGCTGCGGACCCTGCTCGGCGCGGTCAAGGACGCCCGCAGCCACGGTGGCGACCTGCGGATCGCCTCCGCTACCCCGGGGGTCGACAAAGTGTTGAAGATGTCCGGGTTCCATAATATCGCCAAGGTCTACGCCTCCCAGGCGGAGGCTGCCGCGAGCTTTGGGACGTAAACGGTTTTGTCATTCTGAGCGAAGCGACACCTGCCCTGGCGGGCGGTGCCAGGGAGAATCTCGCGCACGGGCGAGGCGACTCGCCGGTCAGAGTGGCAAACCCGGAAATGGAATGGTATGGCGAAGAAAAAGATCGCGCTGGTGATCGGGGCTGGCTCTGTCAAGTGCGCCTCCGCCCTCGGCCTGTGGAACGTGCTGGCGCAGGAAGGTATGCAGCTCGACATGATCGTGGGCTGCAGCGGCGGGAGCATCTACGCCGCCGCGATGGCAATGGGCTTCTCCTTGCAGGAATGCATCGAGAAGACAAAGAAGCTCTGGAATCCCTCGGTCACCCGCAAGCGCAACTGGCGTGCGCTCGCCAGCATGCTGCTGCCGGGCCTGCTGAAGTTCGATCAGCGCTTCAGCCTGATGAGCGATGAGCCGATGCTCAAGAGCTTCCAATCCGTATTCGGCGATAGGACATTTGAGGATGCCAGGACGCCTCTGTACATCGTCGCGACCGATTTCGAGACCGGTGACCCGGTTGTGCAGTGTGAAGGTCGTATCGTAGATGCCCTGCGCGCCAGCGTTGCCATCCCCTACATCTGGTCTGCCTGGGAGAAGGACGGGCGACTGTTGATCGACGGGGCTGCCTCCAATCCTCTGCCTGTGGATGTGCCCATCCGCGAGGGCGTGGACATCATCCTGGCGCTCGGCTTCCAGAGTCCGCTGCCGGGCCGTGTGAAGTCGATCAGCCGGTATGCGTTCTACATCAACACCCTGATGACCAATAACCTGCTCAACGCAAACTTCGCGTTCCATAACGCTGTCCATCACGCCGAGATCATTTCCATCTTTCCGGAGTTCGAGCGTCCCATCCGCCTGTTCGACACGGACCAGTTCCCCTATGTGATCGAGCAGGGCGAAAAGGCGATGCGCGCGCAGCTGGGTTATGTCAAGCGCTTACTGGAATCATAATTCATGAAGAATCGTCTCTCCATTGTGATTGGCTCGGGCGGCGTCCTGTGCGCCGCTTCCCTGGGACTGAGCAAAGCCCTGCGCCGCGAAGGACTGCAGCCGGGTATGGCGGTCGGCTGCAGCGGCGGGAGCATCTACGCTGCCACCATCGCCCTCGGCATAGACCCGGAAGAGGCGCAGCGCCTCACACTGAACTTGTTCACCAGCGACGTCTTCGAGGGCTATACCTCGAACCTCAAGTCGGTACTGTCGGGCGAGATGCGCTTCACAGAGAGCTCGAGCCTGATCGACGACAGCATCATGTACGAACGGCTGAAAACCGTCTTTGGCGAAAAGACATTTGCGGAGGCGATCTTTCCGCTGCATATCGTTGCGACCGACCTGTACACCGGCGAGCGCGTGGTGATCTCCTCCGGCAGGATCCTGGATGCCATCCGCGCCAGCATAGCCATCCCGATGATCTTCGCCCCGTGGCGGATCGGCGACCAGGTGCTGGTCGATGGCGCGGTCTGCGATCCGCTCCCCATCGACGTCGCGATCCAGCAGGGCAGCGACGTGATCGCCGCGGTCGGCTTCGAGAT
>DAITPI010000604.1:0-2189 GCA_036833655.1 Anaerolineales bacterium
GCCGACGCTTCCTGAGCATGATGTCTCCTTTTCTATTCAGCCCTTATACACCGCAAAGCTCGGAACGGTTCCGCTTGAAAACAAAAATGCGCCGGGAAGCGCATTTTTGGAACACATACCGGTAGCGATTTAGATACTTTTTATAGTCAGGCTGTTCATCAATTTCTGAGTCGCCTCTGCCACTTCCTCCACGGCTCTCTGAAATGCCTCTTCGTTTAGCCTGGACGGCTTGCGATAGCCGCTAACCTTCCTCACAAACTGTAATGCCGCAGCGCGGATTTCCTCCTCCGTGGCGGGGATTTCGCTATTGCGTAACTGTTTGATGCTTCTGCACATAGAATATCCTTTCAAGGCCGCTTCGACTGCGGGACCAAACGCTTCGCGTTTCATCCCTCCGCTCAGCGCGAGGCGTTTTTACCGAAACGACTGTTTCTCCTCGCCTTCCCTGTACGGCCGCAGCGAAAACGCGGACCAGGTGTCGTTGACCGAGACGAGGGTGATCCACTTCAGGTCGAGCTCGCGCACGCTGTCCCAGCCCTTGTCGCGCGTCAGGTCGGCCTGATTTCTGGAGCTCCCTTTCGGGAACGAGATCCAGAGCAGGGATTCGGGCCGGAGGGCTTTCGCGGCTCTGGGAGCGAGCTCGTCCAGCTCTGCCTTGCTCCTGACAAAAATCTGGATCCAGTCGAACTTCCCTCGGAGAGTCGGCGACATAGCAGTGTCATGCCGCAGCCCGGCAACGTAATTCTCGGGTGCGTTGATGACCGCCCCTTTCAGACCCGATTTGAGCTTCAGCTTGTTTGCGAGCGGGGACTCAAGCATGGTAAACACTCCTTTCTTCTTTCCTGCCGAGCAGGTGCCAGGCTTCCGTCTTGCCCTTGCCTTTCAGGTCGACCTCGCCGATATATTCGCACTCGAATTCATCCTCGAGGACTTCGTACATTTCCCGGGTGATCTGGATCTTGCCGCTCTCGCCATGGCTCTCCATGCGGCTGGCGGTATTGACCATGTCGCCCCACAGCGCATAGAAATACTTCTTGCGGCCGATCACGCCGGCGATCAGCGAGCCGGTGTTCAAGCCGATCCGGATCTCGATGGGATGCTTCCCGCCGAGGAAGTTCCCCGTTCTGACGCGTTCCATCATGTCCAGCGCCAGCAGGGCGATCACCCTGGCATGATCTGGCCGGGGCCGCGGGACGCCAGCCGCGACCATATAGCCGTCGCCCGCCACCTGGATCTTTTCGACGCCATACTTGTCCACGAGCTCGTCGAAGCTGGAGAACAGCTCGTTGAGCATCTCCACTACCTCGAGCGGGCCAAAGCGCGCCGAGATGGGCGTAAAGTTGACAATGTCGGCAAACAGGACGCTGGCGGAGCTGTACTCGTCCGCAATGGTATCGCCGCTTTGTTTGAGTCGCTCCACAATCTGCTCCGGCAACACGTTGTAGAGCAGCTTATCCGCCCGGTCGCGTTGCGCCTCGATCGTATACTTTTGCAGGAAATCCCTGCGCGTGTAGCGTTCCAGATAATAACTGGTAAACATCCCCACCACGTTCGCGCCGATGAAGAAGAAGTTGTAGGTAGTAAAGATCAGGACGCCAGTCTCCGTGGTCAGGAGCTGCTTGATCTCGATGGTCGCATACTCATAGCCGATCATGATGATGATGTTTGCGAGGACGGCGTACCCGAAGCGCAGGCGCGTCAGCCCGTATGCCCACATGGAGACCAGGATCAGTCCTGTGAAGTAGAAACGGTTGCCGAATTCCACCTCGCGGGCGATGGAGATCATGGCAACAATCCCCAGACCGGAGATGGTGACCACCGCACACGTGATGGACTGAATGTACTTCTGGAAAGATTGATGGTAGGATGCGATGAGTGCAAGAAGGATGATCGGGGCGACAATGGCAAACCGGATGGTCCAGACAGCGTCCCTGGAGAGGGGGACCGCATAGACGTCCAGGATGCCGAAGACCGAGTACACGGCCAGGCCCAGAACCAATGCCAGGCGCGTGGTCCCGATCGTGTTGACGTGATAGTCCTCACAAAAGCGCGCTTCGATGACCTCGTCGGGGAACCGAAGTTTATCGGCGTAGGGATAAAGCCAGTCGAACATGGAGGTACATAACTATAAACGCGGTAAATCCAACAATAACACTTCAGCCAGCAATCTGGAGTTCACATTCTTTTCC
>DAITPI010000605.1:0-2152 GCA_036833655.1 Anaerolineales bacterium
ACCGGCTCGAAGGAGCACAATATCCGCCTGCGCGAGATGGCGCTGGCGAAGGACCTATCGCTCTCCGATCACTCATTCGTCAACATGATCGATGGCAGCGAAATCCTGTGCGCGAGCGAAGAAGAAGTCTACGAAACGCTCGGGCTGCCGTGGATCCCGCCCGAGCTTCGTGAGGACCGGGGCGAGGTCAAGGCAGCGAAAGCGGGCAAGCTGCCCAAACTGATCGAGAGGAAGGATATCAAAGCCGACCTGCAGATGCACTCCACCTGGAGCGACGGCAAGCTATCCATGCTCGACATGGCGCGTGCCGCGGCCGAACGCGGCATCAAGACGATCGCCTTCACCGATCATTCGATCAGCCTGGGCGTAACGCGTGGCTTGAGCATGCAGGCGCACAAGGAACAGGCGGCTGAGATCAAGAAGGTTCAGAAGAAGCTCGGCGATCGCATCCTGGTGCTGCACGCCAGCGAGGTAGAGATCAAAGCCGATGGCACGCTCGATTATCCGGATGAGTTCCTGGCGACCCTCGACCTGGTGGTCGCGTCGCTGCACACGAGCCTGCGACAACCGCGCGAGAGAGTCACCGAGCGTGTCATCAACGCTATCCGCAACCCGCACGTGGACATAATCGGCCATCCCACGGGACGCCTGATCCAGGAGCGCGAGGGCGCCGACCTCGACATGGACGCGGTGTTGCAAGCCGCCGCCGAATCGGGCGTGGCGCTCGAGATCAATGCCCATCCCTCCCGCCTCGACCTGAACGATATCCACGCCCGGCGCGCCAGGGAGCTGGGCATCCCGATCGCCATCAACACCGACGCGCACTCGGAGGCGGACCTGGACATGCTGCCGTACGGCGTCGCAACCGCCCGCCGCGCCTGGCTGGAGCCGAAGGATGTGATCAACACCTGGTCCCAGAAAAAGCTGCTGGACTGGCTGAAAAAGCGAGGCAAGTAAGTTACAGCCTTGCGAAGGCTCTTGAATCAAGCGAATAACGAGATGAACCAATCCCCCGCCAGAACCAGACGACTGGCCTTCCTGCTCAGCGGACTCACCGACGCCTCGATCGGCGCGATCCTCCTGCTGCTCGGCTTTGACATGTTGCCGGTGGATGTAACGGATTACGGGTTTCAGAGCTGGCACGCCATCTTGCTGGGCGCGTTTTTGTTCGTCCCGGGCGCCTGGTTTGTGGTGCATAGCATCGCGCGCTGGAATGAATAGATCGTTTCTGCATCGTCGCCTGCACTCATGAGCAGTACCCTCAGGCCCACTCTTCTGAAGATCGCCCTGGCTGTCCTGCTCTTCCTTGTCTCCAGCTATCTCTGGCGGCTGTACGTCGTCTCCACGGTGACCGATACATTTCCTCTGGGCTTTCCGTTTCCGTTCTACACCGCCTGGGGACCCTGCCCGCCCGGCGAGACATGCAGTAAAACGAACAACCTGTTTTTCCTTCTTGATCTCCTGTTCTGGTATATCCTGAGCGGACTCCTCGTCTCGAGAATTGCCCGGTCGAAGCGTACTCGATGAGCTTTAGAAAGCGAGAAGAATATGAAAAATCCGTTTGAACCGAATCCCGAATCCCTGTATTCCTACGCCAATCTCAAGACACGGATGCTGAAGCGCCTTCAGGCTGCCAGGGTCCATGACCAGATCTTCCAGGTGGTGCAACAGGCATATGAAAATGCCCTGGGAGAGGAGAACGTTGTCCTGAGTCGACCGGAAAGGCAGCGCATGCTCTCGCAGATTTTGAAGCAGGTACTGGATGACATGGTCAAGAAGCTGGACAAGAACAAGGGTGCTGCCTGAGAGCCCTATTCGACCTATTTGCGATATGCAATGCGGAGGCGCGAATGGCAACCCGGTCCCAGGCTCTAAAGAAAGACCAGGTCTTATCCAACCTGGCAACGATCCGCCAGCACATTCTTGCCGCAATCTCGGCGTTGTCGGAGACCGAAGCGGATCAGGTGTTTCTGGGTAGCTGGTCTGTCAAGGACCTGGCGGCACACCTGGTCGGCTGGGACGTGACGAACCTGGAGGCAGCCAGAAGTATTCTGGAGGGCAAGCTGCCATCGTTCTATGAGCATCGAGACCGTGATTGGCAAACGTACAACGCCATGTTCGAAGCAATCGAGCAAGCGAGGGACCATATCCA
>DAITPI010000606.1:0-2149 GCA_036833655.1 Anaerolineales bacterium
ACAGGACAGGCTGGGGGATGGACCCTCCAGCGAATCGGTCATACTCCTCATGCTGGCTGCTCTGGGGCTGGCCTATTATCTCAATCGTATGGGGCATTTCCGGACCGCAACTCTTCTAACACTTGGCTTATTTACCTTTGCCACGTTCGCCTCAGCATTAACCCAGCACCGGAGCGGGACGGGTAACCTTTCCGTACTTTATTATCTGATCATTGCTATCCTGATGAGTGAACTATTTTTCTCGATACGGGGCTATGTGATTATGGTTGCTCTCATTCTTGCCGGGGTATTTGGGATTTCCCTGTTGAACTCAAATGTGGGCAATATCTTCATATTCCTGTTCTTCTTATGTGCGCTGACCGGCTTTTCCAGTTACAGCCGCCGCGCACTTGAATGGGAACAGAGCACATTGGCGGATACTCTCGCCCGCGAGCGCTCCCTGCGCTCCATCGAGCAGCGGCGCTCCACACAACTCGCTTTGCTGGAAGAGGTCAGCAGGCAGATCACGGACAGTTTTGATGAAAAGGAAATCCTTCAGCGCACCCTGAAGGCCGTCGTGGATAAATTAGGGTACGCGGAAGCAGCCATCTCCCTGATGGTCAACGATGATGATCTGGAAGTTGCTGCAATTACCGGCACAGAAGACTTCGGCTACCGGCCCGGTTACCAGCAAAAAGTAGGCAAAGGCATCATAGGGCATGTGGCACAGATCCGCGAACCGTATGTCACCGAAGACATTTCCAACGATCCATACTACTTTTCAACGGCCAGGCGGCGCGGTTCCGCGGTTGGGATTCCCATGCTGGATAACGATGTGTTGCTGGGCGTCATCTACGTGGAAAGCACCACCCAGAATGAATTCAACTATGATGATATGCGAACGTTGCAGACACTCGCAGATCAGATTGCCACAGCGATCCAGAAAGCGCGCCTCTACACCCGGGCACAACAGCATTTGCAGGTGATGACCACCCTGCATTCCGTGTCCCATGCGGTGGCCTCTTCCCTGGAATTGAATGAGATATTACAGAATGTGATCGAATTATTGAAAGACTCGTTTGGATATGCTTACATCAGCATCTATGTTCTGGAGGCTGAAGTGTTGTGCCTCGGCGCTGAGATTGGCTATCCGGCTGAGATGGTCATCCATCAGATACCGGTCACATCAGGTGCGATAGGACGGGCAGCAGGCACAAAGCAAACCCAATTCATTCGGGATGTGAGCAGAGATCCGAATTTCCTGCGAGCTGCCCACGAAGTGAAAAGTGAAATCTGTGTGCCCTTGTTAAAAAACGGGAATGTACTGGGCGTTTTGAACGTTGAATCCACGAGTGACGTCCCGCTAGACGAGGACGATGTGAACCTGCTGAACGCGCTCGCAGGTTCTGTGGCAGTTGCCATCGATAATGCGCGCCTGCATGCCGAAGTCAAACGGATGGCCTTGACCGACGCGGTAAGCGGACTTGCCAACCGCCGCGCCTTCGACGACTTTCTACAGACCGAAATTACGCGTGCCAAACGCTATGGCGAGGCGCTTTCACTGATCATTCTCGATCTGGATTCGTTCAAGGAATACAACGACCAATGGGGACATCCAGCCGGTGACGCGCGTCTGCGGGAAATTGCAGACCTCCTGCGCCTCAACGTCCGTGAACCGGATATCGCGGCGCGCTATGGCGGGGAAGAGTTTGCGGTGATCCTACCCAGCACATCCAAGCCGGGTGCAATCGTGCTTGCCGAAAGGATCCGCGTCTCCGCCGAAGCGCACGCGCCTGCAAAGCAGGAGGACCACTCTCCGATCGCAGGCTATACCATTAGTCTGGGCGTGGCAACCTTTCCTGAGGATGCAGACACGCTGGGCGAATTGCTCCTAGCGGCGGATAACGCGGAATTGTCCGCAAAGCGGCTTGGCAAGAATCGCGTTTGTGTGGCAAACCACTCCAGGAAACAATGAACAACTGGCACATTCCCACCCATGATTAACAACTCCTCCAACCCCTTCCTGACCTCGGACAGACTGGCGCTTTTTCCCGACTCGACCCGCATCCGCGGCGATTCGCTTTTCATCGCAGGACATGATCTCGCCTCCCTCGCGGACCGCTACCTGACTCCGTTATACATCTACGACCGCGCCACCCTGGACGCCTGT
>DAITPI010000607.1:0-2125 GCA_036833655.1 Anaerolineales bacterium
CTGAGATTCCTCTCCCCGCTCGGCGAAGGTCTCGGCCCGGGCCAAGACAGAATTTAGCTTTCCAAACATTCACCCCTCTTCCAGCTGTCTTCGCAGCTCTGCCTTGATATCCGGCGTCAGCTCGTTCCACGGCAGATCGAGCAGGGCAGCCTGTAATCCCCTGAGCATGTTGAGGGTCACCTTATCCGGGTATGCCGCCCGGACGCGCTTATAGGTCTCGACCACGCCGACCCGCGCCACGTCGTCGAGGGTGTGGATGCCCACGGAGGCAAGCCACGCACTGCTCTTTGGACCCATGTTTTTCATCGGTTCCTCTCCTTTCTCAAGGGACGTATTTTCTCACGATTACCGCAGGAGAACACGGCCAAAATGCGCCTCCACGATTTGGCGGAAGCAACGCTTCCCTTCCTGCTGAACCTGCAGCAGAGCACCTCCCGGAGCCAGTGCGGTCTGTAAGCGCAAAGCCAGAGCCAACGCCCGGCGGGCATAACAGACAGCGGACGAGCTTCTGCTCGTCCGCCTCCCCGGGCTAAATGCACATTTTGCTCCTGTAAGCCACAGCTCCTTCTCCAGGCGCCCGTGCGCCAAAGACACGATGGCTGTAGAGACACGCTAGTAGCTTACCACGGGCAACTTTCTCAACCAGTTTTTCTCTGTCAATTCCTTCAATACAAAATCAGCCGCATCCGCGCGCGAGAGTTGCGTGCCTGACTCTTTACTCACAAAACCGACCCTGTAGTTGCGCGTATATTCCCCGTCCACCAGGCGCGGAAACCGCACAATCGTCCAATCCAGGTCGGAAGCCTGAATGATTCTCGCGTTCTCAGCAGAATCCATGATGACCTCTCGCGCCATCAGGTTGAGCAGGAAGCCGATCAAGTGGTCGATCGGCTTCGGCTGATCCTCGGGCTGCCGGACCCCTGCGCCTGTAGTGGAAACCAGACGGTGCACGCCGTGCTTTTTCATCCCCGCCACGATATTGCTGGCGGAGATCGCCATCATATGGGGGACCGGCGGGCGTGTCGGTCCCAGCGCGCTGACCACGGCCTCCTGTCCGGCAATTGCCTTTTCCACCGCGGAAGCGTCCATGGAATCGCCCTGGGACACGACCAGATTGGCATGTTCGACCCCGAGCTTCTGAGGCGAACGGACAAAGGCAGTTACCGTATGGCCCGCCTCCAATGCCTGTTCCACAACCTTGCGTCCAACGCCGCGAGACGCCCCGAATACAACGATGTTCATTTTGACCTTCCTGAGCGTATTATGACAACAACACTTTGAGATGTTTTGCAATGGTGCGCAAAGGATTTGCGGAATGATAGGTGCGGCTCAGAATGATCCCACCCTCTATGGCAGCCGTGATCAAGGTGCCCAGTTCTTCCGCTTTTATCCTGGTATATCCACTTTCGAGCAATTTCTCTTCGAACGCTGTTTCCAACCCCGTGTATGCTTCTCGACATGCTAAATTAATGCGTTCGGATTGGGTCGCGGTCTCCATCGCTACGGCTGTTAACGGACTACCCGCCGCAAACCCCGAGGCTTCCACATGATCTGCGATCCTCAATATGAAATCATGGATCGCGTTTGCGGCGTTGCTTTTGCCTCGCAGACCATTCTGTATCCGCTCGACTGTCATTCTGCCTGACTGCAGAACGGCTTCGGCGGCGATTTGTTCCTTGCCCTCCGGGAAATAATGATACAACGACCCCTTGGGCGCTCCACTCTCTTTGACGATCTCATTCAAGCCTGTCCCGTGATACCCCTGTTTTTCCATCAGGTCGGACGTGGTCTTTATGATGTGCTCGCGGGCAGTGCTCATCTCAACCTCATATTTGCATCGGTAGAAACGGTGTCATTTGTCATCTTACCCTTCCTGTACCAGGATGGTATTATAACGACTGGTCTACATAGAGTCAAATACAGGAACAAGAGTTGTCCGCCACTATTTTAGTAACCGGCGCACTCGGCAATGTGGGCGCCGAAGTCGTCAAGCATCTGGTAACCAGGGGGAGTAAAGTTCGCGCGGCGGACATCGACGTGAAGCGACTCATGGAAAAATTTGGCGATTCTGTAGAACCGGTTCGCTTTGACTTTAGCGACCCCGCCTCCTATGCCGCCACCTTTC
>DAITPI010000608.1:0-2120 GCA_036833655.1 Anaerolineales bacterium
GAGCCGGTCGAGGTTGAACGTGGCGATCAGGTTGAGCTCGATCACGCCCCGGAACTCGGCCACGGGCAGCAGGAACTTCCGATCCGCCACGCGCACGCCCTCGCTGCAGCCGACCGGCAGGTGTTCTACCGCGAGACATTACGTAATGTGGCATACAATCATAACCTGTACGCCTCGCTCGCGCCCAAGCCCTTCCCTGACCAGGCTGGCAACGGCGCGCACATTCACTTCAGCTTGTGGGATAAGTCAGGCAGGCGCAACCTGATGCACGATCCGAAAGACAAATATGGATTGAGCGAATTGGGTTACCACTTTATAGGCGGAGTGCTCGATCACCTTCCGGCGCTGCTGGCGCTCACCTGCCCCTCGTACAACTCGTATCGCCGCCTGCAGCCGCATTTCTGGAGCTCGGCCTATACCGCCTGGGGACCGGATAATCGCGAAGGCGCCATCCGTGTCCCATCGCAATTCAAATCCAATCGCGCCGCCTCGACCAACGCCGAGCTCAAAGCCTCCGACTCTTCATCCAATCCGTATCTCGCGCTGGGCGGATTGCTTGCCGCTGGTTTGGACGGCGTCAGGAAGAAACGTACGCCGGGAGAACCGACACTGATAGACCCTGGCAATTATTCGGATGCAGAGCGCGCCGCGCGCGGCATCCGCCGGTTCCCGGCTAATATGAAGGAAGCACTCGACAACCTCGAACGCGACGCTGTACTCATGGACGCCCTCAGCCCGCTGCTGGCAAAATCATTTCTCGCCGTCAAGCGTCTGGAGTGGGAGTCGTTCAGCAAGGAAGATGTGGCGTTTGAGCTGAAGCATCATTTTTGGAAATTTTAATAACCATGCCTCTCGACCTCGCCTCCATTCCCATCCTTGACCACCACTGCCACGCGTTCTTAAACCGCACAACACCCTGCACTGCGCTGGAATTCCAGGGCTATTTCAGCGAGGGCGGCGACGAGGGTATCGTTGCGGAACACACGCCCAACTCGGTATTCTTTCGGTGGGGGCTCAAAGAAATCGCGCAATTTCTTGGATGCCCACCAAGGACCGAGGCAGTGCTTGCCGCGCGAACTGCAATCCCGCTGAACGAACTCGGCGCACGCATGTTGGGAGATGCCAACATCCCGGTCCTGCTCATTGACTATGGGCTGGGGGGTGCAGACCGGATGTCCATTCCCGATATGAAAGTCTGCCTGCCCATGTGCCGCATCGAACCGATCCTGCGTTTGGAGACGATGGCACAGGATTTGATCTTGAAGTACGGGACATTTGATCAGGTGCTGGACGCTTTTATCGAGACAGTGGATGGAGCACGGGCAACGGGGCATATCGGCTTGAAGAGCATCATTGCCTATCGCACCGGGCTGGCCATCCGTGAGACGAGCAGAGCCGAAGCTGCTGAGGCATTCGGACCGGTGAAGGAGCGCGCGCGTCGCGATGGCACAGTCCGCCTGGCGGACAAGCCCCTCAACGATTACCTGATCCTGCGTGCGCTCGAGGTGGCCGAAAAACACGCCATGCCGGTGCAATTCCACTCGGGTCTGGGCGACAACGACCTCGACATGCTGTACGCGAACCCGTTGCACATGCGCCCGCTATTTGAGGGCGGTCGGTTTAGGCATGTACAGTTTGTATTGCTCCATGCCAGTTATCCGTACGCGCGTGAACTCGGCTACCTCGCCTCGCTCTACTCCAATGTTTGGATGGATCTGGGTCTGGCGATCCCCTTCGCGACGGTGGACATTCCCGCGGTGTGGCGTCAAGCGCTCAGCCTGACGCCGACAAGCAAAGTATTGTTCTCAACCGATGCCTACAGCCTCCCGGAGATTTACTGGCTGGCGGCGCGCTGGGGCCGCTGGGGACTGGCTCAAGTGCTGGATGAACTGATTACGATTGGAG
This sequence comes from Anaerolineales bacterium, assembly GCA_036833655.1. Classification (GTDB taxonomy): domain Bacteria; phylum Chloroflexota; class Anaerolineae; order Anaerolineales; family Villigracilaceae; genus Defluviilinea. The sequence continues at coordinate 1,906 of DAITPI010000608.1, forward strand.
CTTTCTCACAGGACGAAGCGTTTGAGGCCGCGCACCAAATCCTGCATGCAAACGCAGAGAAACTTTACGGGGTACAACTATGACCCTGTCCGTTCTTGTTTTTCAACACGAACCACATGATGGGCCGGGTTATCTGGGCGGGGCATTGGTTGAGCGCGGCGCGAGGCTCACGATTGTACGGTTGGACCTTGGCGAGGCAATCCCTGATGTATCGG
>DAITPI010000609.1:0-2102 GCA_036833655.1 Anaerolineales bacterium
GACGCTGCCTGAAAGCCTTCGTCCTTGCCGAAGAATGCGATCCAGTTGTTGACGCCGCCTTCCAACAGGTAGACATTCGGAACGGAGGCTGCCGCGAGCTGCTTCCATGCCTCCGTTGCCGCGCTTTCGTCGTTGCTCATCAACACGAAGACACTGTTCGCCGGTGGCTCCGTGAGCAGAACGGGGACGACGTCGGGCAATTTCTCCAGGGGGACGTTCAGGGCACCCTTGATGTGATAGAGGTTGTAGTCAGCTTCAGGCCGGACGTCCAGCATGATGAGATTGACATTCTGGTTGTAGACGGTCTTGAACAGCTCCGCAGGCGCGATCTGGACCAGCCGTTTCTCCAGCATTTGATCTGCAGTGTAGGTGAACGTCTCGACAATTGGATCGGCGTTTGGCTGCGGAATCGATTCCGTGCGGGTGAAGGTCAGCTTGCTATATCTCTGCTCGAACGAGGGCGAGCCGATAAAGACCACTGCGAGAGCCATAGCGAACAGGGCGCCTGCTCCGGCAATCCGCAGCTTTGGTTCCTTGCGCAAATCCTTCTTTCCAAAGATGCGCTCGAGCTGTTCTGCGCCCCAGAACATGAACAGCGCCATCAAAACCACCAACAGAACGACGACTCCCACCGGCAGGTGGAAAACCTGGTCCAGTGTCAGGCGACCGTAATAGCCGGCATCGGCGTACCAGTTGTCGAAATACCTCTCGGTCTCCCCGAACAGGAAGGCGCCAAAAAAGCCGCCGAGCACAAAGAACATTCCATCCACTTTGCCGGTCGAAGCTGCTGCAAGCGAAGTGGTGGGACAAAAGCCGCCGACAATGAATCCCACACCCATGATCAGTCCGCCAAGGATGCCGGAGGAGAGATACGTGGGGTTGACCCATACCTGGTTGAAGTTCAGCAGTCCCAGGCCGACCGCGCCGAAGAGCAGCACCATGGCGGTCACAATGGCGGTGAACATCACCTTGAGGACGGTCAGATCCGTGAAGTAGAACTGGGCAGCAAGCTTCCGAGAGTTGCCAAAACCGGACATCTCCAGGGTGAAACCGAACGCAAATCCGATCAAGCCGAAGACTACGTAGGTCCAGGGGTTCGATGCGCTGACTGCCAGGAATGATTCGAGGGGAAAACTCATGGCATCCTCCTTAATTCCAGAGCCTGCGGACAAAATACGCCAGGGCGTATGCCCCTGCAAAGATCGCAAACATGATCGCCCACGATCCTGCCGCCAGGGTGGCGCCGCCGGTCAGCGCCTGGCCGGATGTGCAGCCCCGCGCCATGCGGGCGCCATAGAGGAATATGGTCCCGCCCAGGAACGCCATCAGCCAGCGGGTGCGGTTCGTGACATTGGGGCCCTTGGTCGTTTCGATCTTGGTTCTGCCAAAGATCGTCCCGGATGTAAAACCGCCGAGCAAGGCCCCAAAGAAAACCGGGATGATCCAGTCATCCAGCGGATTCTTGTCGCCGCCTGCCATCTTGAGCAGGTACGGTGTGCGATCCACGTGAGCCGGATTGATCTGGTCCTGGACGAACGTTACGAGGCGGGTGGTGCCGCCCGAAGATCCCAGCCCGTTCCCTGTCAGAAAGAGCGATAGGAACAGGACGATGCCGAGGACCATACCACCGAGGTAGGGATGCACATAAGGTTTCTCGGGGCGATTAAAGATGCTTTTCTTTGTCATAGGAGCGGTTGTCATATTGGTTCTCCATTCCTCGCTGAGCGGAGGGCGAGCGTTGTTCGAGCCCGCAGACGAAGCGTCTTTGTTTGCGGCGCTTCGTCTGCTTTGCGGCTCCGCCTGGCGCGATGTGACTACTCTTTTACTTCTTGCTTCTCACCTGACTTTGCCGGATGCTCGTGCACTTCCACCTCTTCATAGCCGGTGACCATGGCGCGGATCGATTCGAGCGGGGCGGTGCCGGTCGTGGTCATGTACACATGTCCCACGATGAAGGTAGCGAACGTCCAGGCAACCAGCGAATGGAAGGGGGCCAGCACCGGTAATCCGCCGAACCAGTTGGCGACTGCAGGAAACTTTTGCACGCTCCACATCAGGGCGCCGGTGATAATTTGCAGGGGCAGCAGTACGTTCAGAATACC
>DAITPI010000610.1:0-2097 GCA_036833655.1 Anaerolineales bacterium
AAGGTGTATTCGCTGTAGAGTTCCTTGAGAACAGCATCAAAGGTGTCAAAGGAGATTGGAGATTGGAGATTCGAGATTAGTGGACGTACCGAATCCCATTCCGGTGAGCTTGAACCTCGGACGTAGTTGAGGAAATCCTTCCAGTTGACCCATTTGCGCACGAACTCTTTATTGTAACGGCCGTTCTGGATCAGGTAGTTAGCGATCGCCAGCAGGATAGTGTTCTCACTGCCGGGCCAGGTCGGCAGCCAGGCGTCGCTCATACTGGCGGTGTTGCTCAAGCGTGGGTCGAAGACGATCAGCTTGGCGCCGTTCGTTTTGGCTTCGATGATACGCTGGGCGTGCGGGTTAAAGTAATGTCCCGTCTCGAGATGACTCGAGATCAGCAGGATCGTACGGGCGTTGGCATAATCAGGGCTGGGACGGTCCTGCCCGGCCCAGAAGTTGTAGCCCGCGCGCGAGCTGCTCGAGCAGATGTTGGTGTGGCTGTTGTGTCCATCCACGCCCCAGGCCTGGACCACGCGGTTGGTGTACCCGTCTTCGCCGGGGCGCCCCACGTGGTAGACGATCCCATCCCGGCGGCGTGCGCGGCTCTCGCGCATCTTCTCCGCAATTTCATTGAGTGCCTGCTCCCACGAGATACGTTCCCACTTGCCTTCGCCGCGTTTCCCTGCGCGCTTCAGCGGATACAGGATCCGCTCCGGGTCATAGACCTGATTGTGCGTGGCGGGACCCTTGGCGCAGTTCCGTCCGCGGCTGCCCGGATGGACAGGATTCCCCTCGAACTTGCGGACCTCATACGTATCCTTGTCCACATAGGCGAGCAAGCCGCAAGCGGATTCGCAGTTGAAGCAGACAGTTGGCACCAGCGTATAGCGCCGGGCGACGCGCTGCGGCCAGGCTTTGCCGTCCCACTCGACCCAGTCATCCCAGACCTCTGGAGGCGGATACTGGCTGATGCGCCCATCCGGATGGACGACCTCGGTTAATTTCACCGGCTGGCGATCCGATGAAGAAAATTGCGGAAGGGAGGTGCCCGCAGAAGTAGTTGGAACGCTTTTGGTTTTGGTCATAGGTGCTCGATAGTAGATATTCGAAATTCGACTCTCAAGGATCGAATATCGAATCTCGTATTACGAATTCGGTATCCTCTGCGGAGCCATGACGAAGGCATATTCGTAGAAAAACAGTCCTACAATGGCAGCCATGGCGGCGAGAGCAACAGCAGACGGAACGATAAAGACTACCGCGAGAGGAAGCAAGTGTCCCAGAGCGACGCCGCCCCACCAGAAATGATTGCGATAATGACCGTGCGTGATATCTCGCGATGCCAGTAGGGCAACCTCCGAGGCAAACGGCATGGCAAGTTTGCCGGCCAGCAGGAGCAGCAAACTGAGCGCCAGGCTAACCGGGAATACCACAGACAAGAATCCCAGCAGACTGGATGGAAGTGTCACGAAGAGTCCCAGCGCCAGGAAGACGCCGCTCGATACAACCAGGGACTGCAGGAACAGTTCGAACGGCAGCAGGGGACTCTGCCACATGTCGCGGCCCTCTGCCTGGCCTAGTAGGAACGCAGAATAAATGACAACGCCCAGCGCCAGCGGGAATGTGATCCACGCAATCAAGGGACGAATGCCTGCCACAAGGTCTGCCGGCAGCCAATTCAGATAGGCTGCCGCCTCGAGCAGCCACCATAATCCTGCTACCACGGTGAACGTCACCATGATATAGGCCCCCCGTGCCAGCCAGCTTCTCCACTGCGGGCGGGACAACACATTCAGGAAGCGCTTTGGCTGCGACAGATCTTTGATCAGCAGGATGACCGTGAGCAGCATGAAGATCATCCCGGCAAAGCCAGCAACGAGGAAGACGAGCGAATCGAAGGCAAAAACACCAAGTCCTGCGCCGAGGCTAAGCAGCATGAAAAGACCGCCCGCAATATTCTTCGTCACGAGGTAGGATGGCAGCTCCCAGTGCCAGTTGATGCGGTGCTGTGCGTTGTACGCCACCTGGACCATGTGCTCTGCAACTCTGCCCCCGATCTGGACCGGACCGTTGAGCGGGCGGCCCTGCGCCCGTGGGGTACGGATCGGC
>DAITPI010000611.1:0-2069 GCA_036833655.1 Anaerolineales bacterium
GCTGCGTGCCACGAACGTCATGGCAGGCTTATCCGCGATTTCGTTGGTCAGATTTACCAGGAAGTGGAAATCCTTATTGACGGGGATCGCCTTCTGGCTGGCAAGCTTGAAGCCACTCAGGCTGATATCGGAGAGATGGCCTGAGACCCGCTTTGTTTCCTGGTCGATGACTGGCTTGTAATAGAAGAAATCCTTCCGCTCCGACCGCCCGCGCCGACCATTCAGATGTTCTGATCCCCGGCCGGATTTTGAGGAGGGCTGTTCCGACTGTCCAAGCGCATCCAACAGATTGGTCACCATCCTGTTTATTCGGCTGGGAAGGGTCTTATCTTTCATGGTGATCTCCAGCTTTGACAGTGAAATGAAGGGGAAGGAGTCGCCGGGTAAGGCCCCTTTAGCCACGTGCCTCTTTCTCGAAAACCCATGCAAACATACTTTGTGTGAGACTCTCGTTTGCCAGGATGCTGGCAGCATATTGTTGGGTGACGGAACGGGCGGAGTTGACGATAAAAGATTCGGCCGACGGGCCTGATGTCAATCTCACAAAACTCTCTGCGACCACCGGATCGAACTGTGTGCCAGAACAGCGCTCAACTTCTTCAACAATTGCCTTGACGGATAGTGCGCTGTGGTAGGGGCGATCGGAAGCCATTGATTCGACCGAGTCGCAAACGTTCAGGATGCGGGCTTCGAGAGGGATCTGCTCCCCGGCCAGGCCGGTGGGATACCCGCTTCCATCCCAGCGTTCATGATGGTGGCGCACAAAAGGCGCCAGGTGCTTCAACCCTTCCACAGACGCCAGCAGGTCAGCGCCGATATCGGTGTGCTTCTTGACGAATCCATATTCGATCTCAGTGAGTTTGCCCGGCTTGTGCAGGATCGCTTCTGGGATGGAGAGCTTGCCAATGTCGTGCAGATAGGCAGCCTGGCGGATCAGCTCCACCCGCTCAGGGGGGAGCCCCATCTCGGTCGCGACCGCGACTGCATAGGTAGCCACCTGGGCAGCGTGACCTCCAACATAAGGATCACGCATGTCGAATACTCTGGCCAGGGACTGGAATAATTCTGCATTCAACCGCCGGATGGACTCATTTGCACTGGATAGATCCTGGTTCGATGTTTCCAGCGCGGACAGAGCGTCCTTCAGGTTCTGGTTCAGGTTTTCCAGCCCTTCGACGTAGCCTTGCATGTTGTTCTTATAAGCACGGAATGAGTAGCTAGTGGAAAGAATGGGTAATAGCACGATCATGAGCCCGAACATTCCGAACATACTAAAAGCAACCGCCAGAAATCCGCCGCCGATGATGCCGGCGAAGATGGAGACCGGCGCCTGCCAACGGATATCCCGATTCCAGATCGCGACAGGATTCTGACCTGTTTGCAGGGAAATCACAACAATCACAATAGCTACATTAACGACCCACTCCGCAACAACGCTCAAGATCAGCGGTACAACGGTGATGTCTGTACCAACGGCGGGCTTGCCACCTGTCAGGATATACACCGCTCCGGCAACAGCTGCCGCAATGCTCCACATCGCGGCGTTGAAGCTGGTGCGTTGTGCCAGAGATGCGCGGCCCTCCGAAGACTTGATGGCCCGCAAGCTCGTTGTGACTGCGGTCGTCAGCCCGCTGGCAAGATAGGTCAATACACCGGCAGAAGGACCAAGAGCCACAATGCAGGCAATAGCAATGATCGACGACATCGAAATAGTACTTCGGCTGTTTGCGAACAGGTGAATGCTGGTTAGCTCCGAGAGAATCCCCAGCAGGATAAACAGCCAGAGTCCTCCGGTATTTTCCGGAAGATGGTGTAGTGCAAAAACGATCACGGCGAATCCTGCCAAAGTGACCGCGCGTGCGTACAGATTCATCCATTGCGACCGGCGAGCTGGATCGCTGGCGGATATCCGAGCTAGAATGTCCAAAATTGTGCTGCTTTTCATCTTTCTTTTGCTTTCCGGGTAAGAGAGCCCTTTATGGTCTCCGGAAAATAACGAGGACAGCGGTATGCCCGCTATCCAGGCCCATCCATGCTGATAGAAATCCAATTATGCGGGTCCCTTCTGC
>DAITPI010000612.1:0-2063 GCA_036833655.1 Anaerolineales bacterium
CACTGCTTTTCATTGGCCTTGATCCAACAGCGCGCGCCGACTGGATCCACACCAATGGGCCTTATGGTGGTAACGTATCTTGTCTCGCTGTCAGCCCCAATGGGTCCGGCGGCACAAATCTCCTTGCCGGGACAGGCAGCGGCGTCTTTCTTTCCACCAACAACGGCACAACCGCAGGCAGTGATGCCTGGCTTTTGATTTTCCAGCGTTTTCCGTTCAATCCGCGCACCAATGAGCAGATGGTATCGACTTTGCCAGACGAACTCGAGACGGAAGAACAACAGGGTGTCAACCCGACATGCCACGTCCTGTCTTTTGCGCCTCCCTGTGCTGTCTAGACTCGCAGACGTTTGCACTGCCCGTGCCGGCAGTCTATAGATTTTTTTTGGACTAATGGGGGTGATTTCTTGACAGTATCCTCCCATTCTTGTATTTTGACCGACCGTAGCAGGTCCAATGTTGGTCGACGCAAGTCCCGGCAAGAACCTGAAAGCGCACCTGGAATTTTGATTTATTGTTCCCCGTTCTTTGCACACTCACACGTACACGTATTGGAAGAGGCTATGGCTCCTCTTTGCGGAGCGTATTATTTAGAAGGATGCATCCCATGATGGCCCTTCAAATCTTCCGGATGATGAGTGTGCTCTTTTCCCTTCCTCTCATGATGCTCAGTACATTCCTCAGCGAGCCACCTGCAAATCGAGTACCCCCTGCCAGCCTCTCTGAAACCGGTCTCTATTCGGATATTGCAGCGAAGACCATCGCGCGATCGAACTTGATGTTCTCACCGCAGTATCCTCTATGGACTGATGGAGCCGGGAAAAAACGGTGGATTTACCTTCCGCCGGGGGGATCCATTGACGCGAAGCGGGTGGATGATTGGGTGTTTCCCGTCGGCACCAAGCTCTGGAAGGAATTTTCGTTTGGGAAAAGGGTCGAGACGCGATATCTGGAAAAAGTGGGGAAGCGGGTCTGGTCCTATGCTACCTACGCCTGGAAAGAGGATCAGTCTGACGCGGTCCTGGTTCCAGAATCAGGCTTCCCTGACCATGTGGAAATCGCTCCCGGCATCCGCCACAGCATTCCCGGTATCGATGACTGCAAAGCCTGCCACGAAGGGCAGGGGCGGGATATCGTCCTGGGCTTTACTGCGCTGCAACTCTCACCGGATAGAGATCCGAATGCACCGCACGCCGATTCGGTAACACCTGACATGATCAATTTGAAGAGTCTCGTTGATAAGAAGCTCCTCGCTCATTTCCCGGAGCGCTTCATACGCCAGCCGCCCGCTATCGCAGCCAGCTCGCCGCAGGCGCGTGCTGCCCTCGGATATCTCAGTGCAAATTGCGGCGGATGCCACAACGCGACCGATCCATTGTCGTCAGTGGGGATGTTTTTGAAGCGCTCGGTCGATACGACGCCCGAGGCCGCAGAATTGGAAATGGAATCAGTGATAGGGCGTACAAGCAAGTACCAGATACCGGAGCTGGGACCCAATCAAAGCTATCGCATCTATCCCGGCGATCCATCGAGGAGCGCAATTGTGTATCGCATAAGCACCCGGGACCCTTACCGGCAAATGCCCCCCCTCGGATCCAAGATTGTGGACAAAGAAGCCGTGGCTCTGATTACCAGATGGATCCAAGTAGACCTCATGAACACGAACCAGCAAATCACTTCACACACCACCAATCAAGGAGATAAACATGCGGCGACTCGGTAAATTCGCTGTTGTTCTGGCGGTCAGCTCTGTTTTCCTGGCCACCATGTTCTGGACCGCCAGCGGCCAGGACAAGCCGAATCAGAAACTTATTAAGCGCGGCTCGTATCTTGTCAACGCTGTAGGATGCAACGATTGCCATACTCCATGGAAAATGGGGCCGAAAGGACCGGAGCCGGATATGACGCGGATGCTCTCAGGCCACCCGCAGGATATGGTGATGCCACCTTCGCCTGCGACCACTTCCGGACCATGGACGGGTGCCTTCGCCGCGACTATGACTGCCTGGGGCGGCCCATGGGGAGTGAGTTTCACGAGAAACCTTACCCCTGACAAGGAGACG
>DAITPI010000613.1:0-2056 GCA_036833655.1 Anaerolineales bacterium
AACAAGCCCAGCACCACGCTGTACGAAGGCATGATGGAGATCGTGTCGCTTACAGGCACCCTCAGCCCCGACGGTCCGCACCTGCACGTTTCGCTTTCGGACGGGCAGGGGGTGACCATTGGTGGGCACCTGCAGGATGGCAGTCTCCATCTCGGTGATGACATCGCCGAGGGCGCCTTCGCCGGGAATGGTAACCATGCTAGCCTGCTTTCCGACCTTCACTTGCAGCAGGTCCACGCGTAGGATGTCGCCCGGCTTTGCACCTTCGATGTACACGGGTCCTGTCGCCGGGTTGACGTGGTTCCAGTCCAGCTTATCCACCAGGTCCTGCTGCTTCTGGATCTGCCCCTCGAAACAGTCGTGGGTCTCGAGCAGCACCTCTTCTCCTTGCTGAACCTGGATAGCAGGGTTGAGTTGCGGCTCGAAGGCAAAGAACAAACGGTCGCGAGTTACTTTTGCAGCCATCTTAATCTCCTTTTCCACCAGATAACCATTATTTGTAGAGGAGACGGTCTACCCACAGGGCACAGGCCGACCGCCATATTTCACCGTGATGTTACCAGGTCACAGACCTTGCAAGAGCTTGAAAGCGATCTACGCAGGCATTCCTGCCAACCCGGCCTCGGCATTCATCTTGTGCCACATTGCGCGGTATGCCGGGTCTTCGAATGCAAGATCGGTGCGAGCGCGCAGACGACCGATCCAGGCTTCGGTCGCCTGCATGGACTTCTGGAAACAATATTCCATGAAATCACGCTTTTCTTCCAGCGTGCCGCGCTTCACCGATACCGATTCGGAGAGGAATTCCTCTTCCAGCGCATCGAAGTCTCTCCTGATCTCCGGCACCAGATTGTCAAAATCCGCCATGGCGCGGCGGTGCAGCAGCTCATGCTTCCACCACAGCGAGCGCGGGTCGAAGTGCTCGGTGGGCGTGGGACCGATGCTCGCCGGCAGGTCCATGCCCATGAAGACGGGCTTGAAGATCGAGACGCAGTTGCCTGAGGTGCCCGTGACCCAGATGAGCACGCCGTGCTCGCCGACGTCGGTGACCATCACGCCGTCCGCCTGCCACCAGCGATTGTCCTGGGGACCGGCATGCATGCAGATATTGCGCTGCGCTTCGGACATAGCGGGATCGTAGCCATCACCATGATGGCGCATGATATCGAACATCGTCCGGGCGCTGATCTGTCCCATCGCGGCCTTTAGCATATCGTAGGTAATACACTGCCGGTCGGGGGAGCCAAGGTTCGGCGGGACCTCGGGCAAGCCAAACGTCTGCGCCCAGTGGGTCTTCGGCTCTGATTTGACCGAGCAGGCGATCCAATTGGTGGAAATCCCCAGCATATTGGAGATCGAATCGAAATCGTCCACTTTACGGGTTGCCCACTTGCGCCCGGCGGTTTCCAGGATATAGGCATCGCGTGTGTCGGACATCAGGAAGCTGCTGTCGAAGTGAGAGTTCCCTTTGAGCTCGGCGCTGCCGCCCTGTCCGTATTTCTCCAGCAAGCCCGTCATGATCTCGATGGCTTCCTGGCAATTGCGCGCCCGCTCCAATCCCAGGCGCATCAGGTCAGGACCGATGATTCCGTCTTTCTCTTCCGCCATCTCGGTCGTAAAGACCGCCTCCTCCCCCATGGCGAGCCCATATTCGTTGATCCCGATCTCACAGCCATAGGTCCAGAAGGCTTTTGTCAGGAAGACCTCATAGGTTTCTTCCGCCTGGGGGATGACCAGATGGGTCACACGTACGCTTTCCCCCGGGACGTGTCGCTTGCCAGGGATGCGCACAATCGCATTCGCTTCATTGACTTCACAATCCGCGCTCTTTGCAAAGAGAACGTTCTTATCACGAGTTACAGATGGGAGTGCAACAAACGTATCACACATAGTACGCTCCTCACGAAATTCGATTGGCAGATGGATTCGCTTCTGCAGGCTCAGCTTTACGCAGGCGGAACGGCCAGCTCAGCTCCCGGCTTCCCAGGATGCCTGCCGGCCGCCGGATCAGGATGAGGATCAGGACTATTGCCAGCACCACCTCGGTGAAACCGAA
>DAITPI010000614.1:0-2044 GCA_036833655.1 Anaerolineales bacterium
CGGGCAAGCCGATCCTGGTCCTGACCAGCGGCGCGAACCGCGTCGACGAAAAGCGCATCAGCGAGTATGCCGGGGAAGCGATCACCCGTCCCGATGCCGACTTCGTGCGGGCTGTCACCGGCTTCGCCATCGGGGGCGTGCCGCCCGTGGGCCACCTCCAGCCGATGGAAACCTACGTCGACGAAGACTTCCTGCAGTACGAGACCATCTGGGCCGCCGCCGGGACGCCGAACGCCATCTTCGAGCTGAAGACCGTGGACTTACAAAAGATGACCGGCGGCAGGGTTGTGCGGGTGAAGTAGTGCTCGAGGAGATCCGGAATTTCCTGGCGCTCTCGGATACGCTGCTTACCGGTGGAATGCCGAAGACCGAGCATCTCACAGACGCCGCGCAGCGCGGCGTGCGGCTGGTGATCAACCTGGCGCCACATACCGTTCCGGATGCTCTCCCCGATGAGCCCGGGTTGGTGAACTCACTGGGCATGCAGTACATCAACATCCCCGTGGTCTGGACCACACCCACCCAGGACGGCCTAGACCGCTTCATGGACGTCATGGACAAGCATCGTGACAAGAAGATCCTCGTCCATTGCCAGGCGAATTTTCGGGCGACCGCCTTCGTCGCAATGTACCGCATCCTGCGGCAGGGCTGGGAGCCGGAAGATGCTCTGGCAGACATGCATCACATCTGGGACGAAGAAGAATATCCTATCTGGAAAATGTTCATCGACGATACGCTCCAGCGCAGCCGGGGAACGCAGTAGATTAACCGTCCCTCCTCAAATCTCAATACGCCGTTAAAATGAATAGTGAAGCCATGCTCACATTCCTAGATCATCGCCTGCATCGCTTGCACTGGCAGCTCACGCTCATCTTCCTGGTGGGCTTTCTGGGGATCGGCATTGCCATCGGCTTGCCCGTTATGCTGTTGATCGGCCGGCAAGCTTCCTCCCAGGCGCAATTGCTCCTGGAGCAATCTAAGATCGCTTCGGGGGCATTCATCGAAGGGGAACATGCCGATCTGCAAAGTCTTGCACTTCTAATCTCGCAACGACCTACCCTCACACAGCTACTACGCGAGCAGGATAACTCCGCGCTCGCGAGTTACCTCGACACGCTGCGAACGAGCGCAGATCTGGATCTGATCCTGATTTGTCTGGATGGCGAAGAGATCGTGGGAGTCAACCACAAAGGGGACGGAACGGCGCTTTGCCAGCAGACATCCACCGCCGCGTTTACAACGGTGTCCGGCAGCACACCGCTGTATCTCTATGCCACGGGCGAGGTCTCGGCTACCGGGCTGCCTCCGTATGGAGTCTTGATCGCGCAGGACGCCGCATCCTTGCTCAAGCGACTTCAGCAGGAGACCGGGATGGTCTATTTCCTCGTCTGGCAGAACCGGGTCGTACAGTCCAGCGACTCGGCGGCCGAGGTCACGCCGGGGCTCGCCACAGAGCTGCAGCGCGGCGCAGGCCAGGACGTAAACCAGACATTAGAACAACGCGCCTTCCGGATCGCCGGGCATGACTATCTCCTGGCGAGTGAGGAGATCGAACCCGCGCTGAAACTCAGCCTGGTCAGCGCGTTGAACGTGGACGAGCAGATCACCGTGCAGCAGAACCTGAGCAGCACGCTGCTCTTTGGGCTGGTCTTCATCCTTCTGGTCGCATCGGCGCTGGGGATCGGGCTGTCGCAGCGGATCAGCCAGCCGATCGCGCGCCTTGCCAGCGCGGCGGCGAAATTTCGCCAGGGGAATCTGGCCTCCCCGATATCCGTTCAATCCTCCGTGTGGGAGATCAACCAGCTGGCGAACACGCTCGAGGACGGTCGCGTCGCCCTGGGACATTCCCTGCAGCAGCTCCAGGCGGAAAAAGCCTGGATCGAGCACCTGCTCAACTCCATCGTCGAAGGAATGCTGACTCTGGACAACGAAGACCGGATCACCTTTGCCAGCGCGGGCATCAGCAAGATCGCTGGCGCCGAGCCGGACCAATTCGTGGGACAAAAGATCGATGACGTCTTCCTGCCCCTGGAGGGGGACGTGC
>DAITPI010000615.1:0-1968 GCA_036833655.1 Anaerolineales bacterium
ATCGCTCCGCTCAGTGCGAGTGCAATTCTGATAAAATCCCCCGCATGAAATCGCTTCGCCCTCTCTCTTTCCTGTTGCTTCTTTCTTTTTTCTTCTCTCTCTCCCTCTCCGCCTGTGCTTCTATCCCCGTTCCAACGGTCGTGGCTGCGAAATCCGGCACCGTGCTCTACCAGGAAGCCTTCGAAGATAATACCACTGGCTGGCACCGCATTGCCAACGACAACGGCATCATGGACTACGATCAGGGCGGTTACCGGATTCTAGTGCGCCAACCGAAGCTCAACATCTGGTCCACGGCCGAAAAGAACTTCGGCGACGTGCGCGTCGAAGCGGACGTGATCAAGCTCAATGGCCCCGACGAAAACCGCATGGGATTGATGTGTCGCTACCAGAGCGGCAACTACTATTTCTTTGTGATCACGAATGACGGCTACTATGCGATCGGCAAATTTATCGGCGGCATGACGCTCTTGCTGGGTCAAAGCGAGATGCAGGCATCGGATACGATTCAGAGAGGCACGATGAACCACCTGCGCGCCGATTGCATTGGCAACACACTGACCTTCTATGTGAACTTTACGGAGGTGGCTACAGCTACGGACTCAGATCTGGCGAGCGGGGACGTCGGCGTGCTGGCGGGTTCCTTCTCCCAGCCGGGTGTGGATGTGATGTTCGACCAGTTTGTGGTGATACAGCCATAAGGCCCTACTCGGGGTTCGATATTCGACCTTTGGTTCCCGCTTCGAATATCGATGTTCGAGTATCGAATTCTCTTATGAAGATCTACCTCGATACCATCGGCTGCAGGCTTAACCAGAGCGAGATCGAAAGCATGGCTCGCCAGTTCCGCGCGGCGGGACATGAGATCGTCACTTCGCCGGATCTGGCGGAGATGGCAGTGGTCAATACCTGCGCGGTGACCAATGAAGCCGCCGCCGATTCGCGTGGCAAGATCCGCCAGGTCGCCCGGGCGGGAGTAGCGGAGATTGTAGCGACCGGCTGTTGGGCGACTCTCCAGCCCGAGCAGGCAGGGGCTCTGCCAGGTGTTTTGCGTGTAATCAATAACAGCAAAAAAGATCGACTGGTCTCTGATCTATTGGACCTGCCGCCCGACTCCTTTGACCTCGAACCGATCGCCCGCGAGCCCTTGCCGGGTCTGCACCGCCGGACGCGAGCCTTTATCAAGGTGCAGGACGGCTGTGACAACCACTGTACCTTCTGCATCACCACCGTGGCGCGCGGGGAGGGCCGCAGCCGCCCGGTGGCAGACGTGATCCGGGATATCCAGTCCGCCCTCGATGGCAGGACGAAAGAAGTGGTTCTGACGGGCGTCCATCTCGGCTCGTGGGGCTATGATTTCGGCATGTATCTGCGTGATCTCATCCAGGCGATCCTGCGTGAGACCGACGTACCGCGACTGCGGCTCTCCTCCCTGGAGCCATGGGACCTCGATCTGGATTTCTTTTCCCTCTGGCAAGATCCGCGCATCATGCCGCACCTGCACCTGCCTCTGCAAAGCGGCTGTGAGTCTACCCTGAAGAGGATGGCACGCAAGACTACACCCGAGTCGTTCCGCCGGTTGGTGCATGCTGCCCGCGAGACGATCCCCGATGTCGCCATTACCACGGACATCATCGCTGGATTTCCCGGCGAAACAGACGAGGAGTTTGCCGAGTCGCTCGATTTCGTGCGCGAGATTCAGTTTGCTGGCGGGCATGTCTTCACCTATTCGCCGCGTCCCGGTACGGGCGCTGCACGGATGAAGGGACAGATCAAGCCCGAGCTGCGAAAGAGGCGGAATCATATCCTGCACGAGGCGCTTGAGGAGTCCGCAAGAGCCTACCGGCAGCAATTCGTTGGGCGGACCCTGTCCGTGCTGTGGGAATCCACCTCCGAGATGGGGGAATGGGGCTGGCGCATGGAAGGGCTGACCGGGAATTATCTGCGCGTCGAGGCGCTCGCTCCTTC
>DAITPI010000616.1:0-1962 GCA_036833655.1 Anaerolineales bacterium
AAGCTGGACGAGTTGCTGAGCTAATGGAGACTGTGTTCGTCACGGGCGGCACAGGGTTTATCGGAGCTCGACTGATCGCCCTGTTGGTCCAGCGCGGAGTGGCAATACGAGCCCTGGCGCGCTCACAGGCCGGGGTAGAAAAGGTCAGAGCTCTGGGAGCCGTTCCCGTTTCAGGAGACGTGACCGACCCGGCATCCATGCGAGAGGCGATGCGCGGCTGTGACGTGGTCTTCCATGTTGCGGCGATGTACGAGATCGGCGCCCGGCATGCGGCTCAAATGAGCATTGTAAATGTAGACGGTGCTCGAAACGTCTTCGAGGCCGCGCTGGAAGCAGGTGTCCCGAAGATCGTGTACACCAGCACGGCGGGCGTGCATGGCGACACCCGGGGTAGGATGGTAGACGAGACTCACCGGGTCCCATTCGAGGAGATGAAGGACAGCACCGTCTATGAGCAGACCAAGTGGCGCGCCCATTACGAGGTGGCTGTGCCGATGATCGAGCAGGGCGCCCCGATTGTGATCGTCGAATCGGGCGGCGTGATCGGCCCCCAGGATCACAGTGTTGTCGGCGACCTGCTGGAATTGTATGTGCGCCGCCGGCTGCCGATCCTCCCGGACCGGGATACCACATTGACCTTTGTTTACGTGGACGATGTCGCGGAGGGTCATATCCTTGCCGCAGAGAAGGGGCGCAGCGGTGAATCGTATGCGATGGGATATCAGCCGCTTTCTTTTGGTCAGCTGTTCGATATCTCCGCCCAGGTGAGTGGCTTGCCCGGGATCCGGGTCAAGATCCCCTCGGCATTGGTGCGACCGTTCTGGCCCCTGATGGCGCTCATCGAAAAGATCGTTCCCTTGCCTGCCATGCTCTCGGGGGAAGCCGTCCGCTCGGTGGGGACGACCTGGATCGTGAACTGTAGCAAAGCGCAGGAGGAGCTCGGTTGGTCGCCGCGTCCGATCGAGGCGGGTTTGAAATTGACGTTGGATTGGTTGAATAAAAAGTATAATCAAAACGATCCGGTGGTTGAGTAATCCCGTGTGGTTTTCCTGACACTGTACGTCAGGAAGGTGCGAGGGATGTATGGAGACCACCTGTTCTTAGGGAAACACTTATCACAACAGTATTTTCGAAATTTGTTGGTTTTGGCACTTGCACCTGCTGCAAGTGCCGAAACCAACGGGTAAATCATATAGGAGTAACAATGAACGAAGCAACAAAGAGCAATTACGATATCAAAGATATCAACCAGGCCGAAGGCGGCCGGCGTCGGATTGACTGGGCAGAGCGGGAGATGCCTGTCCTGCGCCAGATCCGCGAGCGCTTCCAGAAGGAGAAGCCGTTTAAGGGGATACGCATGTCTGCATGTCTGCATGTGACCACCGAGACAGCCAACCTGGCGCGGACACTGCACGATGGCGGGGCGGATCTCGTGCTGACGGCCTCGAACCCGCTCTCCACACAGGATGACGTGGCGGCTGCCCTGGTCAATATGTACGAGATCCCCACCTTTGCGATCAAGGGTGAGGACAACGTGACTTATTACAAACACATCAGCGCCGCGCTCGACCACAGGCCCCACATCACCATGGACGATGGCGCCGACCTGGTCTCCACCATTCACAAGGACCGCCGCGAGCTGTTGAGCGACATCGTCGGCGGCACCGAAGAGACCACGACCGGCGTGATCCGTCTGCGCGCGATGGCTGCGGATGGCATGCTGAACTTCCCCGTGATCGCGGTCAACGACGCGATGACCAAGCACTTCTTTGACAATCGCTATGGGACCGGGCAATCCACCATCGATGGCATCATTCGCGCCACGAATGTGCTGCTGGCTGGCAAGCGTTTTATCGTTGCGGGTTACGGCTGGTGCGGACGTGGTCTCGCTTCCCGCGCCCGCGGCATGGGCGCCCTCGTCATCGTCACCGAGATCGACCCGCTCAAGGCGCTCGAGGCCGT
>DAITPI010000617.1:0-1959 GCA_036833655.1 Anaerolineales bacterium
ACCAGAGGAGGTTTCACCTGGCATACTTCCCGCTTCCGGGTGGAGATGCTGCCATCAAGAAGCCGGCGCGGACGGCGCTTGCCCTACTCTGGTCTCTCGGACTGGATTGGAATGAGTCGCTCGGTCCGGTGATCGATTTTTCCGCTGAGGATCGGGGCATCCTGCGCCTCCAGCTGGAACGGAGGGTCAACACGCCTCTGACCTCGTCCATGGGACGGCTGTTCGATGCGGCCGCGGCCCTGGCGGGCGTCCGGCAGACGGTCAACTACGAGGGACAGGCAGCCATCGAGCTCGAGGCGTTAGCGGACCCGGCTGAGGCTGGGGCGTACCCGTTCGAGCTGGATCAGGATCAGGTCCAGGTTAGGGCGGCTATCCAGGCGCTGATCGATGATGTAAGAGCGGGAGTCCCGGCCTCCAGAATCTCCGCCCGATTCCACAATGGCCTGGCAGCCTGTGTTCAGGACATCTGTCTGCAAATCCGGTCCGAAACCGGAATTGACCAGGTCGCTCTCTCCGGTGGAGTCTGGCAAAATATCACCTTATTAGGACGAACTTTGTCACTTTTGAAACGCCATGGTTTCAGGGTATACCTGCATAGAGAGGTTCCCGCCAATGATGGCGGACTCTCTCTGGGGCAGGCCGTGATCGCGGCTGCAAGAATGCGAGGCTGAAATGTGTCTGGGCGTACCAGGGAAAATTGTACAAAAATATGAAAAGGGTGGACTGCAGATGGCAAAAGTGGACTTTGGCGGCGTTCTGCGGGAAGCCTGTCTGGCGTATGTACCGGAAGCCAGGGTCGGCGAATACTGCATTATCCATGTAGGGTTTGCGATCAGCCTGTTGAGTGAGTCAGAAGCACAGGAAACCCTGGAGCTGCTGAGACAGATCGGGACCTTTGAGGAGGAGATCGGTACGGGTTGATATGGCGATGAAGTACGTTGATGAATACCGCAGCGCGCCCCTTGTGAAAGGCGTGATCGAAGAGATCCGCCGCACGGTAACGCGCCCGTGGACCCTGATGGAAATCTGCGGCGGCCAGACCCATGCGATTGTGCGACACGGGATCGACCAATTGCTCCCGCCGGAGATCGAACTGGTGCACGGACCGGGCTGCCCGGTGTGTGTGACGCCGCTGGAGCTGATCGACAAAGCGCTGGAAATTGCATCGCAACCGGATGTGATTTTCTGCTCCTACGGCGACATGCTGCGCGTCCCAGGCTCGGGCCGGGACCTGTTCTCGGTCAAGGCACAGGGCGGGGATGTACGCGTGGTCTATTCCCCGTTGGACGCGGTCGCGCTGGCAGAGAAAAACCCGGATAAGCAAGTGGTCTTTTTCGCGATCGGCTTTGAGACCACTGCCCCACCGAATGTGATGAGTGTGATTCATGCCCGGCAACTGGGACTCACGAATTATTCGATCCTGGTCTCGCATGTGCGCGTGCCGCCTGCCGTTCGGGCGATCCTGAGCTCGCCAAACAATCGCGTGCAGGGATTCTTGCTGGCGGGCCATGTCAATGCGGTGATGGGGTATCACGAATATCCCCCGCTGGTCGAGGAATTCAAGATCCCCATGGTAGTGACCGGCTTCGAGCCGTTGGACATCGTGCAGGGAATTTTGAGGGCTGTTCAATTGCTGGAAGCGGGCAAAGTCGAGATTGCCAATGCCTACCAACGCGCCGTAACATTCGAAGGTCTGCGCCCTGCACAGGAAGCTATTTGCCAGGTCTTCATGGAGTGTGACCGGACGTGGCGCGGCATCGGGACCATCCCGATGAGCGGCTGGTGTCTGCGCCCGGAATTCGACGTGTTCAATGCTGAGAAACGCTTTGACCTCGGCGCGATCAGCACAAAAGAGTCCCCGCTATGCATCGCGGGCCAGATCTTACAGGGACTGAAGAAGCCTCACGACTGCCCGGCGTTCGGCAAGGAATGCACACCAGAAAACCCATTGGGCGCGAC
>DAITPI010000618.1:0-1908 GCA_036833655.1 Anaerolineales bacterium
ATTCGCTATGACGCGAGCCAGGCGGTCCTCGCTCTCACGATTACGATTGGTCTGCTGGCATTCATCACGCCGTCCGTTTCCTGGCGCCAGGTCCGGGAGTTCCTGCGCCGCGACGATGGCCAGAATCGGGTAGCGGAATTGCTGGGCGTGCAACAGCAGCAGGTACCCGCGCAGCCCGCGCCGAAGCCATTGTTGCCGCGTGACCATCTGTTGACCGGCGGCTTTGCCCAATCGGAGAAGATCGTCATGACCATTCGGACTGGCGAGCTGCCGCCCGTCCCCAGTCCGGCGCTGACGAACGCGGCGCCGCGTTACTACTGGCGCAGCGTGACCTATGACTCCTATGTGGGCGCCGGCTGGGTAACCACATATGCAGCCCCGCAACGCGTCGATGCGAACACGCCCCTGATCCCGGGCATTCTCGAAGGCTACAAGTCCCTGCACCTGGATGTGGACATGGTCGAGCCCGAAGGGAAATTGTTCTGGAGCGGCATCCTCTTCAGCGCCGATGTCCCCATCCGGGCGGACTGGCGCCTCGCGCCGCAATCGGACCTGTTCGCGGACCAGACGGCTTTGCTGCGAGCCGATATCTTCGCCGCTGCCAGCACAGCGACGAAGTACAGCGCCGAGTCATACCTCCCGCTTGCCACCATCCAGGAATTGAGAAGCGCATCGCTCGATTATCCTGACGAGATCCGGGAGCGCTATCTCAAGCTTCCAGGCTCGCTGCCCGAGCGGGTGCGCAGGCTGGCTCGCGAGCTCACCGAAGACAAACCGACTGCTTACGACAAAGCCAGGGCGATCGAGGCTTACCTGCGGACCTATCCATATGATCTCAATGTGCCTGCGCCACCCCGGGATCGAGATGTAGCCGATTACTTCCTCTTCGACCTGAAACGAGGTTATTGTGACTACTACGCGACCGCCATGGTCGTGCTGGCGCGTGCCAGCGGCTTGCCTGCTCGCTTCGTCTCGGGATACGCTCCTGGCTCCTACGATGCCGCCAACGCCCGGTATGTGATCCGCGAGCTGAACGCGCATTCCTGGGCAGAAGTTTATTTCCCCGGGATTGGCTGGATCGAGTTTGAGCCAACGGCCGCGCAACCGGAGATCGAGCGCAAGGAACAACAGGAGGTCGTTTCAATAGAGGCACGGGACGCGACCGCTTCCCGTCTACTTTTCCGTTTCCGCATGGAGACGTTCCTGTTCTGGCTCTTGCCTCTTGCGCTCCTTCTTCTTGCATTGCTGGCGTACTTGGCACTGATCGAACAGTGGCTCTACATGCGCCTTCCCCCGGCGGCTGCCATCGAGACGATCTATCGTCGTCTGTATCGTATGGGACGCCCACTGGCGGGCGCGCGTAGCACAGCCGAGACGCCTTACGAGTTCATGCAGAAGCTTGTGCACGGAGTTAGGGGGATCGAAGAGCGATCTCGCGTGAAGAAGACTTTTTCTTCGGCACGAGGCGATATCGAGCTGCTGACGGGCATCTATCAGCAAACATTGTTCACGGCAATCCATAGTGAGAGACACGATGTACGTAAAGCACTGAATACCTGGCAACGATTACGGCTGCGGTTGCTTCTTGCACGCGCGTTGACGGGCGCTCGGCGGGGCATCCATCTTCAGCACTGGCGTAGCTGAGGGTATTCAGGGGGTAAATATACACGGATTGGGATATGGCCTCAGGGAAATCATCCATACCTGAGCCCGTTCTTCCGTGAGACAATCAAAGCGCGAGCTTTACTTGACAGTGCTCCCCGTAGCTTCTCGTCGATAGTCGATAGTAGAAGGAGGTTCAGATGTTCACAATCCCGGCGTTTCTCCTATTCGTTGCCATGGCGGGCTGGTTGATGTTAGGGATGACCGGTTGGATTTGGCGATAAGAATAAAGCAGACAGGTCGCAA
>DAITPI010000619.1:0-1844 GCA_036833655.1 Anaerolineales bacterium
GCTATTCCACGACTGGAGGTGGAGTCGGGTTGATAGCCGGCGGATCGGTAGGCGGGACATCGGTCGGAGGAATGTCGGTAGGAGGTACATCCGTCGGAGGGATATCCGTGGGAGGAATGTCTGTGGGAGGAACATCCGTTGGAGGCACGTCCGTATCGGTGGGGACGATTGCCGTCGGCTCGTCCGTGGGCGGCTCTGCGCTGATCTGGGACGTAACGATCAACGCGGATGTCGGGTTGGCAGGCGCCGTCGCTGAAGCAGGCACCACGGAGGTAGAAGCCCCTGCAAATACCGGGACACTCGGGTCGATTGCGCTTGAATCCCGCACTTTGGTCGAGCGCTTTTCCACCGCGATCGCCGTCGACGTGAAGGCGTTCTGAGACGTAAGCACGGTCTGACCGGTATCCGCGATGAGATAATCCGGCGTCCGGGCACAGCGGAATCCGATGCTCTCACTCGCCGTCGCCGGCTCCGCCTTCTGACGGTGAGCAGCGCGCACCTCGTTATCGCTATCCGAATTGATCCATGAGCCGCCGCGGATCACGCGTTCACCCGCGGCTTCGAGATCTTCGCGGCCATCGGTCAGGTCGTAGGGATAGGCCTTGTAGAGACTGCTGACCCATTCGGCGACGTTACCCGCCATATTTTGCACACCATAGACGCTTAGTCCGTTTTCAAAACGCGAGACAGAATCGATCTCCCCCCGGCAGCCAAAGTAATTTGCCTCGTTGCAGCTGATCTCCTCCCCCCAGGGATAGGTGCGCCCTTCCGGTCCGCGCGCCGCTTTTTCCCACTCGAGCTCTGTGGGCAGGCGCGCCCCACGCCACTCGCAGTAGGTCCGCGCCATGTTCCAATCCACGTCCACAACCGGATAATTGTCGAAATTCGAGTCGCCAAAGTAGGCGACGCGGGCGCTGGTCTTGCCCGGCTTCGGCGACTCGCACACGCCAGCCTTCACGCAGGCGGAGTAAAACGCGTTGGTCACTTCATATTTATCGATGTAAAACTCGTCCAGGTAGAACGTTTGCTCCGGTTTTTCATCGGGCATGCCCCGATCGCTACCCATGAGGAAATCACCTGCGCCCACCAGGCGCATGGTTACACCAGTCTGGTCGATCACCTGGACGGGGATAGCAAGACCTGCGATGGTCGCCGTAGCTGTAGCCGGGCTGCCCTCTGTGCTGGTCGCTGCGGCCGCGGGGGCAGGAGCATTGCGGTTCCCTGCGAACACCACCGCGGCGCCGAGCGCGGCGATCGCCAGCACCCCCAGGGCGGCTGGCAGCAGGAATTTGCGAGATCGAGCTGGCTCCTCCTGCATTTCCATGCGCGGCGGGAGCGGTACTGGCTCAGGGCGCGGCAGGCTTCGCAGGCGGGGCTCTGAGGGGGATTCAGCAAGCGCCTCCTCAGAGGCAGCCGAAGGACTGTGCTCCGCCGCTTGTTCCCGTTGTCTCGTATTGCTCAGGAGACGCTTGATGTCCGCCAGGCTGTCTTTGTAGGGCTTATCGGTGAAATCCACATACTGAAATCGCCGCAGGCGCAGCGGAATTTTGCAGGGCTTGATCACAACCGGCAGGATTTGCTTGCCCGAATCGATCGCATAGCTCAATTCGTCCTTGACGTTCTGCGACTCGATGGACTCCGGCGCCAGAACGATCATGAACGTGGAGCTTCTCTCGACGGCGGATTCAATGGCATCGTCCCAACGGGCGCCTTTGGGGATATCGAGCTGATCGAGCCAGACGTCGTACCCCGCTGCTTTCAGATCCTTGGCAAGGCGAACCACAAACTCCGCATTCACTCTCGAATAGGAGATGAACGTGCTCATGCCACCATCCTTTTACCCA
>DAITPI010000620.1:0-1730 GCA_036833655.1 Anaerolineales bacterium
GATAATGATGCTCGGATTATAGAACAAGATTTCTATGAAAGCAATGGCAACCAACTCATGTCAGGGCGCGCGGATCGAAATGCGAAGCCTGCTCGATCAGCTGCTTCAGGTAATCCCAGGGAGCACCCTCATAGGATGTGAGCCGGATGTACCTCTTGTATTTTTGAGTCCCTTCAAAGAGTCCGCGGGGGTCAGACAGGAATGCCCCATGGATGAACGCCAGCCGGATGTGATCGCGGTGCAGCCCAATCTGGCAGATCCCCGCACTGACGATTCCCCCACCGCCCGCGTGGAAGTAGCTCAGTCCACCCCAACGCATGACCTCCACCGCGTCGGGCGCAGCGGTGGCAATGAGGTTTCTTAACTCGAGGACAATATCCTGCGAATTTGCAGGAGTGTGCTGGAGGAACGATTCGATTTCATGGATGGGCAGCATGGCTTCCGTCTTTGATTGCAAGCTTCACCAGGAACCATCCGTGGATCGCGCCGACTACGGCCCCCGCCACGAACAAAGTTCCTGCCATGACCAGGACCGACTGCCAGAACGCAGACACCTGGAACGCCAGGTCGATACCCCAGAAAATGACCGGCATGCCGAACAGCCACGCCAGCATATTGGCAGGGATCCAGATGCCGGCACCCTGGACCTTTCCGCGCAGCACCAGCCACTGCGCCGAGGACAACACTGCGCCGCCGACCGCGCCCATCCCGGCAGCGAGCAGGAGCACGATCCATTGCGCGGGTTCCGTAGCGGGGGCGGCAGAACCCCCTCCCCCCATGCTCATCAGCGTAGAGGGAAGATATCCCAGGATGTACGCGACCAGGGCGCCGATCAGGGTCCCGCGCCACCAGTCGAATTTTGGAATAGCAGGAAACCAGGGTTGCATCGCCCACCATTGCGCCAGCCCGACGACCGTTGCTTCGACCCCGCCGCTGAGGACGGCGACCACGAACGAGAGCAAGATGCTAAGGGTCGTGGCCTGTTCCCCCAGCCAGGAAAAGAAAGCTCCGGTGATGGCAAACGTGAGTCCCAGCCCGATCATTTCCCCAAGCGCATTCGCCAGAGTCCAGCGCGTCCAAAGCCGATTGGTCTTCATCGATGATGCCAAGCCTTTCCACGCCTGTCACCCGGCCGATTGCCGTGGCTAGATTTCTGTCCGCGACCGGAGCGCCCGTAATTCCTTTTCGATGTCCCGGCGCGCCCGGATGGCGATCGGCGCCACGAGGTGACGGCGCAAGATCTCTTCGCCTTTCTGCCTATTGTAGTACTCTCCAAACATCGCGCGGATCGAAATGCTTTCGCCCTCATAGCGTTCCACCACAACCGGTTCGCCAGTCCGAGCAGTGCCTTCCCTTATGACGCGGCAATACAACCCGCGACGCTCCGCACGGCGGAATCTCCTCACCCACTGCGGATCTTCCATCCGGGCAGCAAACGTGCCGCAGGGAATGCGCGGCGCTGTGACCTGCAAGGTCACCTCATTCATATGCAGAACATCGCCGACGTTGAATGAGGCGCTCTCCAGCTCGCTGATCGTCAGGTTCTCTCCAAATGTGCCTGGCGCGATTTCCCTTCCGAGCTCGCGCGACCACCATTCGTAATCTGCCCCACCATAGACGTAGACCGCCTGATCGGGTCCGCCGTGGTGCCGCTTGCTGAGGATGACATCGCCTTCCAGCCCCAGCTTTGTGACCCTGACCGGTCCTGCCGTAGGCAGCTTGAAGATGCC
>DAITPI010000621.1:0-1714 GCA_036833655.1 Anaerolineales bacterium
AACATGCCCGGTCTGACATGCCCCTTAAATACAGCCGGTTCATACTGACGGGGTGCCTGCTCGGTTTTACCCCCGGCATTTTTCCACGCCGTAAGCCCCCCGTTGAGCACGCGTACATTGTCGTGACCCGCATAGCGGAGCACCCACCAGGCGCGGATGGCGTAGGGGAGCATTCCGCAGGCATAGACAACCACTTCCGAATCGGTGGAGATACCAGCGCTGCCAATCTGTTCCGCAAGAAGCGGTTCAGGCGAGATCGTAAGTTCATAACGACCGTTGGGATCCGAAAACCGTTCGTGGTCAAAATAAGCCGCGTCAGGGATGTGTCCTTGCTGGTACATATCGTCGACGATGGTGGCGTCGTAGATGCGAAGATTTTTATCTCCGACTTTCTTCAGCAGTTCGTCTGCTTCGATGATGAAATCCTTGCGATTCATACCTAATCTCCTTTGGATATATGATTATGTTAATATTGGATCAGGCGGTAACAGTTTTGTATCGGCAACACCTTTGAACATCAGCCAAAATGCAAAGACTAGCTCAAAGACCAGCATGGGCAGCCACACAAGCCAGGTGACCGAATCGGACCAGTTCATGTTTGCGAGCATACCGGCGAGTTGAAGAGGCAGGATCGCGGCCAACAAGGCCGAGGCGGCCACGCCCAGCCACGCCAGCGCGGTGGGAATTAATCGTCCACGCAGGAGGAGCAGGGAGAAGATCAAACTGCTTACGGCAAAGTAGATCGCGCTCTCGCCATACTGGACGGCTTCTGCGACACGACACGTCAGCGCCAGCAGGGCGAGAATGGGCCCCTGTTTGTAGGTGAGCCCATATAGAGTCGCACCCAGCACAAGCGCCGAAAAGGATTGGAGCAACAAAAGCAGGTCTCGAATTTGCGACTCACTGCCCAGCGCCATGCTGGTGATGCCGGCCACAATGTAAAAGAGGAACGTGAAACCAGCGACCCTTGCATATGTACGATGTGATGTGTCAGAGGTATTCATGGGTTGACTTCTCCTTGGTGAATTTAACCAAGGGTATCAATCCATGATGGAGAAATTGTGGAGAAGCCCGTCAGGGTTTGTGGAGTTTATTCCGCCCAATTTCACAAGCCGGGGCACGCTACTTTCGCAACTACCCCACCAGCCATATACTCCCCGCATTTCATTGGACTTCGAGACGTACAGTCACTGTGTCGCCCCTCTTAAGATTTTCTGCTTTTTGGACACTCATCTTGATGGGCACAAGGTAGCGGCCATCCTTGGGGAACAGGGAGGTCTTCCACTCAGTTGTGCCGATCCGGACGTGTACCGGAATCACCCCCCAGCCATACGTCACCAAGGCTGATATTGCCTTGATGTCGCGGCTTTGTTTCGCGGGAACGGTAACGAAGAGAAATGGGGCGGGACCCTTCCAGAAAATAATCCTGCCGCTGAACTCGATGTCCATGGGTGCAGTATATCAACTGCCCAATAAAGCCTTCCGGCATTTTATACCTGAAAACTCACCTTCTCCTTCAATACCTTCGGCAGTTCAGGGAGTTTGCTGCGCTCGATCAAAAACGTGGCCAGTTCGGTGATCTCGCGGAAGGCGTAGTGCTGACTCAACGTCCCTTCGAGGTAGCCCGCGCCGCTGGTGCCCCCCGTCCCGGCCCGTATGCCGATCATGCGCCGCACCATCGAGAAGTGACGATAGCGCCAGTTCGAGAGCAATT
>DAITPI010000622.1:0-1575 GCA_036833655.1 Anaerolineales bacterium
AGTTGAGGAGATCGGAAGCAAGAAACTGGCGGTTGGTGCCTGTACCAACCGCCAGTGTGTCTTCTAGCCTCTGATCAACACGATCTCTCGTTGTGGCGCCCCCAGATACGCAGCGCCGTTCTCCGTCATCACGACATCCTCCTCCAGACCGATATGCCCGTAATGGGGCACCGCCAGCCCCGGCTCGATGGTGAAAACCTGGCCTGGCTCCAGTTTCAGGTTGGGAGAGTCGCCATATTTCTCCCACAGGGGTCCAAGCAGAGCGCCACCGTCGTGCGCTACGCGTCCCAGCTGGTGACCCAGGGCATGCTGGTATTCCGGATAGCCTGCATCGGTCACGATCTCGCGGGCGATCGTATCGATGGCGTTGCCGGTTACGGCCGGCTGCATGGCTTCGCGTGACGTTTCGATCGCTGTCCGAATCGTCAGAAAGCCGCGCTGGACCTCGGGCGGCGCCTCCGTTTCTCCCTCCCGTAGAACGTAGGCGACGCGCTGGATATCGGAACAGTAATCCTCATACTTCACCCCAAAATCAAAATGCAGGACGTGCCCACGTTCCACTTTGATGTCGGTCGGTCCGCTGTGCCCGGCGGGAGAATTCGGGCCGCTATTGACCGCCGGACAGCTCTCGGCGGGCCATGCCAGCCCAACGCCGTAATCCTGTGCCAGACCATGCATGAACTCACCGATATCCAGCTCGGTCATGCCCACTTTGATGAAATCAAAGGTCTTCCTGTAGATGTCGTCCGTGATCTCGACTGCCCTGCGGATGCGCTCCAGCTCGGCCGGAGTCTTGCGCCCGCGCAAAGCATTGATGACTGGCTCGGCGCTGGTCAGTCGGTCTGCAAACGGGGTTCCGCTCAGATATTCTCGCAGGATCTCGTACATGGCGTGAGTCAACCCGTCGGCATGGACATTGTTCCGCGATGTGTTGACTGCGATCTGATCCGGGGCGAGGCGGGTGATTGTCTCGCGCAGCGGTTCACTTACCGCGGTATCGTAACCGAGGATCGTATCGAAGACCTGCAGCCGGGAGACCGCATCCTTCTCGAGATTCCCTACGATAGCGATCCGCTCCCCTCTGCGGGTGAGGATCAGTGCAGAAGGCCAGGTGAGGTCGTTGGGACCGATCAGGAAGTCCAGGACCGGATCGCGCACGCCGCTCGTCTCGCGGACAAAGGTGAGCCAGAGATCGGCTTGCTGTTCTTTGAGGATCTCAATTGCCTGCGCTACTTTTTCATGAACCAGAGACATGTCGACTCCTTTAGATGGGATCGGATGGCGTGGCTTCGGGCACGACGACGCCCGCAGCCTCTTGCAGCTGGGCGATTTTACGCGGTTCCTTCACAAGAAAGATCAGAATAGCCATCATGGCGACGGACAATATGGCAGACCACGCAAACGTGGAGACAAAGCCCTGCGTATCTGCAATCCTGCCGCCGATCAAGGGGGCGATGATCGTGGCAGGCGCGGTCAGCGTTTGGGCGAGACCGATATAAAAGGGACGCTCGTTCTCCCCACTGAAGTCGACCGCCATCGTCAGCCCGTTCATCCAGATGGAGACATTTGTGAAAC
>DAITPI010000623.1:0-1518 GCA_036833655.1 Anaerolineales bacterium
GCCGAGCGCCTGGAAGCCTATCGCAGGGTCCAGGCGTATCTCGCCAACCCGCGCCAGATGGCCGGCCAGTTTGCAGAGGAGATGGAAGCCGCCGCCGCTGAGATCCGGGGCGCGCGCGAGCTGCTGCGCAATGTCAGCGTGCCCGACCCGATCGCCACGCCTGCCATTCACCTCGTGCAGCGCATGGGCATCGATTCGCTGCGCGCCGAGATCACCTGGTTCGAGTCGGCGCGCGCCTATGCCGCGGCAGACGGACGCACGGAAGTGAGCATAGACGATCTGAAGACGGTGGCGCGGATGGCGCTGCGCCTGCGCCGCTCACAGTTCATGACGGAATATCTCAAGGGGCAGCTGCTGGAGGAAAAAGAGCTCAGCGCCCTGCTCGGCAGCTTTGCCAATAACAGGAAGACAAAGACCCGCGCAAAGAAGAAAAAATGAACGGTCCCCTGTTCTTCAATCCCGCCTACCGCATCGAGACTGAGCGGCTGCTGATCCGCTGTTACGAGCCCTCGGATGTCCACATGCTGGCAGAGTCGGTAACCGAGAGCGTCGAGCATCTGCAACCCTGGATGCCGTGGGCGCACGCGGAGCCCGAGCCGATCGAAGAGAAAGTCACACGCATCCGCAGGTTCCGCGGGCAGTTCGACCTGGGCCTGAACTTCACCTACGGGATCTTCAACCCGGAAAACACGAAGCTCCTCGGCGGAACGGGCTTGCACCCGCGCCTGGGGGAGCATCAGCTGGAAATTGGCTACTGGATCCACCGGGACTACACCAGGCGCGGACTGGTGACCGAATCTACAGCGGCTTTGGTGAAAATCGCGTTTGCGCTGCTCCACGTGCACCGGCTGGAGATCCACTGCGATCCGGGCAACCTTGCCTCCGCTGCCATCCCGCGCAAGCTTGGTTTTACGCACGAAGGCACACTGCGCGAGAAAACGGCTTTCCTCGACCGCTGGAGCGATTCGATGATCTGGGGATTGCTCGAGAGTGAATACCCGCAGACTCCAGCTTACCAGGCAAAGATCAGGGTCTTCGACGCCGACCGCCAGCAAGTGCTATGAGCTCCCCGTTCCAAAAGCTCGCCGAAAAACCGATCCTGCTGCTGATCGCTGTCAACATCGTTATCGGCTTGTTCGTCTTCCGAGATTACGGGTACTCGTGGGATGAGCCGTTGTTCTATGACTATGCCGATGCACTGGGATACGCGTATTCGCCGCGCGAGTGGCTGAGCGGAAGCTTCGACGTCAGCAACTCGTACGGCGCGAGCGGCGACGACCACAAGACCCGCGGTCCCGCGTATCTGCTCCTGGCGCGTGAACCTGTCGCGCTGCTGGAAATGCTCGGGCTGGACCGGGCCTCTGCCTGGCATCTGATCAACTCCCTCTTCTTCCAGCAGGTCGTTCCTGCTCTTGAAGCCGGGGATGAGCCCGAAGACCTTCTGGAGGATCTCGCGGAGCGTGAGACGCCGATCGACGGCGGCGGCACGGCGCAGCTTGTCGAGCGTGTAGTACTCCT